>CAZTVY010000134.1:0-7476 GCA_964617235.1 uncultured Rikenellaceae bacterium
TCCTTAAAGAAGAATTTCCTCCTGTATTAGAACGCATTAGAAAAGTGGCCGAAGTAAAAATTATTGAAGCACGTAAAATGATGGACGACAAAAACGCACCATATACTTATGGCAGAGTGCCTGTGTGGAAATAATCAGCAAAAATATTTATAAAACAAAGCCCTCTATTTCTAGAGGGCTTTGTTTTTAATTAATCTGTTTCTCAAGAACTATCTTAAACTCTTGCACTAACAGAGTATCACTCAATGAAAGTTGATTGATAACGTTAGAGTTGAATTCATTGTTTAAATTCCATTGAGCCTCAACAGAAATAATTACATCATCATAATTATGTTTATAGTAATAGTTTAAAAGAGGAAATTCGATATAAGATTCTATACTATTTGCATAATAGCAATGCTTATACTCTGTTTTACTAACAAATCCTGACGAAGTAGGCATCGTTGAAGTTATAGCATATAAAGGAAAATGCATTATAACTTTTGCCCAAAAAGGATTTGTAGTTTGATTATACTGTGTTAATATTTCATCTAATTCAAAGAATATTTTATCTCCTTTAGTAACTACATTTCTCTCATCCGTATCTTCATTATATTGAAAATTGGATTTATTTCCAGACAAAAACTCTACTCCTACTCTATTATCAACATTCACAACAGAATCGTAATTTATTATAAAGATTTGTTGATTGCCCATTTTTTCGACAAATTGCTGTATTTTAATATTATCAGTCACCTCTATACCATTGGTAAACATTCTTATGGGCATAATTTTCATTCCTTTTGACTCATATGTTCCAGAATAAGTTACGACTTGCTCCTTCTCGCACGAATAAATAAACACAACAAACACAAGTAAAAGTATTTTAAATTTCATTTCGCCTTTTTGGTTTTTGATTTATGTCTGTAAAGTTATAAATACTAATTTAAATCCATAACTTGCTACTATAAACTTTGTTTTATGACCATAATTAATCCCTACCTCGAAGAGATGAACAATAATTCCGATGACGAATTATTCAACATCATTTTAAACCAGGATAGAAATGACAGCCCATTGCTTTACGACGCTGCTGTATTAACTGCTTTAAGCCGTGAATTAATCACCGATTATCAGGCAAAAGGGTTATTGAATGGAGATACCTCAGTACTTGACTACAACCCTAACTCACTTGACAACAAACCCGATGATTACAAAGTAGAAAGGGTAAAACATACTCCCTCAATCAATTTCGATAGGCATAAAATACTATGGGGCTTAGCATCTATTGCTTTTGGTGCGTTGCTAATCTATCTGGCTTATACGAATTTCTTTATATTTAGAACTAGTAAAATAATTGGCGGTAGTTTATTGATACTTGCGGGAATAGTTTTTTTAATCTTCGGGATTATTGAGAAATGGAATGAACGCAGGTAGAATAGGATCTTTTATTTATCAACCTAATACTTCTATCTATTTCCTTTTCAATAATTGGATTTTTGCAAATAGGCCTTTGTTGAATAAGGAATTCCTTACTTTCAGGAAACCCACTCATTGCCCTAACTAGTTTCCAACAAATTAAATCGTTACCAGCGTTGGATTTGTAGCAAGATTTAAGTTTTTCGAAAACTTCGGGTTGATGATTGTAGAAACAGATGTATCCAATAGCATCAATGGCTTCGCTTAACTCGGGTAAATTATTCTCTTCCAAAACTTTTAATAGGTCTGGTAGCGCATCCTTTCCAATATGTGCAAGAGTTCTTGCCACAATATCTCTTGGTAATGGATAGCTATCCTTTTCAAACGCCTTTTGGGGTAAAACCTTATGTTGATTATTTCCAATCTGCCCTAATTGTTGTATCAATGGTTTAACAGCAACAATTCCAAGTTCAATAAGCGTATTACATATTTCAATTTTCGGGTAAAGTTTTATCTCAACTTTGAGAGCAGCAATTAAGGCTGAAACTGCGGACTCGCCTACCACTATTGAAAGTCTTGCCCCTAATGTTCGTTCCTTTGGAATAGAACTTTTCAACAACTCAAGCTTTTGAGAACTAGTAAGGTTTACAAAAGTTAAATTCTCTCCTTCAGCAAGGAAACCTCTATTCTCCAAATCTTTATTGCTACTTTTCATAAAATCGACAAATAAACTGATAAGGTAACAAAAAACCTTTTTACTACCTAATTTTAAGTTTTTGCCCCAGACTCAGAATATCATTTTTGTTTATCTGATTCATTGTGCAGATAATATCTACAGTAGTTCCATAGCGTTTAGCCAAAGAATAAAGTGTATCCTTTCTTTTAACAATATGAATTATTTCTGTCACCTGTTCCTGAACTGAATTTTCGGTTTTCGGTGTTAAACCAGCATCGTAATTTGGAACCGAATCGGCGGTAATAGAATTTACCTTAACTTTATCTGGCACAGGAATTTCGTTAGTAAGCACAAGTTGATTCTTAAAATCGAACAGTTTTTCGGAATCGTAAGCAATTTTGTTTACCCTAAACTCAAAGTGTAGATGGGTTGTTGTTGCACGTCCTGTTCGTCCACCTAAGCCAACCACAGTTCCAGCAGGAATAGTATCGCCAACGTTTACGAGCAACTGGCTTAAGTGGGAGTAATAGGTCTCCACACTATCGGTGTGTTTTAAAACAACTAACAAACCGTATCCGTAATATTTCTTGGCACGAGTAACAACGCCAGAAAATGCTGCTCGCACACTATCACCCAACTGAAGTTTAATATCGGTACCAGCATGGAAACGCTTACGCCTTGGGCCAAAATGGCTGATAACCTTACCCCGAAAGGGGCTACAGAACTTACCTAGATTGGCAAACTCCGGCAATGAATCAACAGGAGAAACTGAATCTCTTGTGCTTAAAAGCAAGGTATCATCCAAACAAACATCAACAGTTTGTGATTTTACTTGAGAAGTAGAAATTAAAACAGAAAAGTTGATTAATACTGTAAAAAACGAAATCCACTTCAAAAACCTAAACATCAAATGCATCAAAAATTTGTTTAAAAACTGACGCAATATAGATATTCAGTGTCTATTGAAAAAAGTAATTCGTCAACTTTAAAAAAATATAACAAAACTACCTTACTTTAACTTAAGCACTTCCCAGCCGCCTATACTAGGACTAGTCTGCACCTGAGGTGTTTGTGATTTCTGATTTACCACTACCGATTGCTGTGCAACGTTAGTTTTTATGTACTCAAATAGTTCCTTATAGGTAACATCGCCCTTTGTTTCCTGCAATTTCTTTAACAAAAAGTAGGTGAATAAACCGTGCTGCTTGGTGCTAAAAGGATATGCAGTTTCATCGCCAGTGGCTGCACTTATTACAATACTGTTGCCAGTAAGCAAATCGGCCTTTGGTCTTACCTTTACACCTCGAGCTTCGGCTAACATTGCATTATCGCGAGCACTACCACTAAAGCAGGCATCTAAAATAAAGGTGACTTTCTGCGATGGTTTCTCGGTAAGTCGGGCATACAAATCGTTTAATTTAATGGCAGTTTCAAAATCGGACGAAAAACCATCTACTGGCAATAGGTAAGCCGATTTATCGGCTTCGTTAGGCATTCCGTGACCTGCATAGTAGAATATAACGCTGGCTTCACCATTATATGCAGCAATAACATCAGCAATCCACTTTACTTCCGATTTCATATTACCATAGGTTGCATCAACAGTAAAATGAATATTCTGCGAAGGAATTCCTAGCGTTTTTTCACAGTACTCCTTAAAAACCCTACCATCGTTGGCGGCAAATTTCACCTTTACCTCTTTCTGGTAGTTCTCGTTGGCAATTATAACTACAAAGGTTTTATCGTTGGTTTGAGGGTTAACAGGAATATTTACATCCACATCGGACTGCCCTACCAATATTGTATTACTTTGTGTGTTAACTGTCTGATTGTTTGAAGTAACCTGCGCATTCAACTTCAATGGGTCGTAATTTAGGTTGAATTGATTAACCGCAAACGTAGCACTATTCTCCGACGAATAATTGTAGACCTTAGCATTCGCAGGATTTGTAATAGTGGCTCTCTGTAAAAAGAACTTGCCACTTGGGTTCAATGCGTACTGAATATCAGAAAATTGCAATTTAGTAGACGAGGTGTCGAAAGCCTCGGCTTCGGTAACTGGAACCTTTAAATAAAAGGGAGGAATCCCAACAACTTCTAACTTAAATGTCTGATTATCGGGGTCGTACTCATTAGCAAAGGTTCTCCAATCGCAGTAACTTGGGGCAATTTTCTGCACTGCAAGAGCCATCAACTCTTCTGCCTTCTTTTTGCTGTTAGCCTCGCTAACGCGGGCAAGGTAAGCATCGCTCGACTCGTACTTGCCCTTTTGTTGCCATTTGGCAAACTCGGGTCGAATAAAATCTTCCAACTCCTTTTGAGGGTTCGATTCCCTATAACAGCCGTACTTTCCATTTTTCTTAACAGTTATAAAACCATTGTGTGCAAAACCAGGCTCTTCGAACTGCAAAGCAACCACCACATTGCCTGTTGCATCAATATAACCCCACTTACTGCCCTTCCTTACAGGGCAAACACCATTGGTAAGATAATACTTAACCTCGTCGTACTGGCAATCAACTACCTGCTTTCCATTGATATCAATAAATCCCCACTTTTTACCAATCCGAACAGGTGTTAATCCTTCAGCAGGGAAATAGTTAATACCATCGTAAATAAAATCAACTACAATTTTTCCCGTTTTATCAATAACACCTAACTTTTTGTTTTTGAGCACAGTTCCATACCCTTTATAAAATCCCCACACTTGGTCAAACTGAAAATCGATTGCTGGCTTCCCTGTAATATCGATATATCCGCGTTTCCCATCCTTATTTACACCGGCCAAGCCATCGTCGGAAAAATCGGTAACACCATCGAACTGAAAATCGATAACAACTTTACGTTTTAAATTGATAAAACCCCATTTTGTTCCTTTCCGAACAGCCGACAAACCATTTTTTGCAACACCCCTAACTTCATCGAAAGGTAATGTTCGCCCATCCTCATCAATATAAAACTTCTTACCATCCTTCTCCACTTTGGCAATACCAGGAACGTCAAAGTCCGATGCATCATCAAATTCATTGTCAATAACAAACTTCCCGGCGGTATTAATATATCCGTACTTATCGTCCTTACCAACCACTGCCAAACCATTATCCGAAAAGTCGTTGGCGTCGTCGAACTTACATTCAATAACAATGTTACCTTTCTTATCGATATAACCATACTTTCCATTAAGTTTTACTGGAGCCAATCCTTGTTGGAAATAAGATGATATTGACTCGAACTTACAATCAATAATCAACTTACCTGATTGGTCAATTAAGCCCCATTTGCCATTTTTTAACACTTTTGCATATTCACCAATATAAGTAAACACGGAACTATAATCGTTTAGGTACGTTACCACCTGACCAGTATGGTTAATTAAACTATAATAGGTGTCGAACCCAAAGCCATTGGCTCGCATTCTATTGTTACTTACCAACGCCAAACCGTTGTCCATAAATGTTTGGGCATTATCGTATATAAAATCAATTACCAAATTCCCATCCCTATCTATATAACCATACTTATCGTTCATTCTAACTGCTGCATAGCCATTGGATGAGTGGACAAATGAGTAATCGTACTTATAATCCACACTCAACTTGTAAGTTTTCTGAGAAAAACCAACGGTTGCAAAAAGCAGCAATGTAAAGGCTAGTACATTCCTATAGAACATTCTCATAGCAATAGTTTTAAGAGGATAAACAAATATTCGGAAACTAAAACACGAATAAAGTTATAAATTTATTCAGCGTAGTAGCCAATTATTCCATCAATTCTTTTTATTTTGATTCATACAATAAAAAGTCAATGTCAGAAATATTCAATTTAATTTTATTCTTGTTCCAAATAAATGCTTTAAAAAATAATATAGAGTCGCGAATCGGGAATTGCTGTATTTTAATATGCTCCTGAGTTATATTAGAATTTTTGTTTAAACCCAGACTTTCCCATAACAAAACACTATCTCGTTTATTAGTAACTTGATATACAATAGAAACATCATTCAATGAATTTGTACTATGTTTAAAACTTATATCAAAAGTTAAATGAATATTAGGAATTTCAATTTGATCTGTAAAATTGAAATATTCTTCTGATACCTTTACACAATTATTCTTTTGAAAAGAATAAATATTCCTAAAATTCAAAGCATCACAATACATACTACTACTAATCAACTTATTACCATTACTTACATAAAGATTTGTTTGTTTAAAAACATCGAGGCGAAATTTTAAATCAGATTTAATTGAGTCATTATCTACCCTTACAATATTTAGAGAAGAATCTACATTATATAGTATACCATCCGCTAAATAATGATCATTAAAAAACAAATCGACTATTTGTCTATTATCATTCATAAATGCAACACTCTTAATAGAATCTCTATTACTAATAAGCGAATACCCTAAAGACGTACTAAAATTAGGAATACGACACTTGTACTGTTGCAAAAAGTTTAAAATAGTCTCAGAAATATCTAAATGACTTACGGTATGCTTAAAAGTCATAGGAAATCTAAGATTCTTTGAATAAATAATTAATGGAACATGATATCGTTTTAAAGAATTGACAATTGGCACCTCGGTCATCGGGTGATCACCAGTAATTATAAATATTGTATTGACATAATCAGCTTTTCTTTCATACTTTGTAAAAAAATCTCTAATGGCATCATCAACAAATAAAATTGATTGAAAATACTTAGAATTTGCTTTAAAAAACTCAGGATTAGATTGTTTTGTAATAACCTCAAGCCTCTTTGAATAGTAATCGGCATTATTTATAGCAAAAGGAGAATGACTTGTGCCAGTGAAAAATATGTCAAGTTTTTTATTTGACTTAAGAGTATCTGAAATTTCAAAAAACTGATTAAAAAGATCTTTATCATTATATCCCCAAAAGAATTTATCATTGCCTACTATAATCTTTTCGTAACTATCAGAAAACTTGGCATTATCTATAATCAAGTCAATATCATTATAGCTAAAGAACCTATCCTTTTTATGAAACCATGCCCCCTGTCCGTAATAAAAGGATGTAAAATACCCATTTGACTTAAGCACTGACACCATTGATAAATGCCTGGGTAGTCGATCTAGAAACAGAAAACCCTTTTCTCCATAAGGAAGACCTCCTAATATTGATGGCACTGCAGCAAAGGAACGCTCTCCCAAAGTAAAACATCGACTCCAATATAAACTTTTCTCCTTAATTCCACTAAGAAAAGGCATCAACTCAACCCCCATATATTTTCGAATGAAATCATCATTTAGGCCTTCAATAATAAGTATAACAATGTTTGGAGTCTCATTAAATTTATAAAAAAAACTTCCTAACTCATCATTTCGATCAGTATGATATACCATAGGATACTCATCACTAAAAAATGCCTTATTATA
>CAZTVY010000135.1:0-7455 GCA_964617235.1 uncultured Rikenellaceae bacterium
TTAGTATATTTTTCATTGCTATGCCCATTAAAGTATTGTACGTAAAAATTTTTCATCAACTCTAAGTCCTTTGTCCAAATTGCAACGTGATCGATTCGCATAAGTTCTGTAAAATAGGGTTTACCAATAGTAAAGTTTATTCAAATTACTTATAAATAAGTTGAATTGAAAACTATCATATGATATTAAAGAAATAAATCTTATTTTCGCACTCTAAATATAAAGATTAACAGCAATTTAATGATAAAAAAAATAAATTACCTTATACTGTCTTTATTGATATTAGCCTGTGCACCCTCTAAGAAAAGGGTTTCATGTGTAGGATGCGATCCTGTTTCTGGAATTGAGATTGAAAGCTCCTCCAATAAAGAGTCTATCCAATTTATAGTTCGTAACAAATCGAACACTCAAATGTTTATTCATAACTATATGCAACTAAATATTGAGAGATTGGTGGATGGTAAATGGGAGAAGGTTAGGATACTTAATTGCCCTTGTGGTGCACCATGTGCAAGACCTGCTGAGTTTATAGCGGTTGCTAAAGATGGAAACTTTACGTTTACCTGGGACAGAGTGGAGAGTTGGTGTGGAGAAAAGAATTCCTACGGTATTCCGGAATCGATGAAATTATCTGTAACTGCTGGGCGTTATCGTATAATGGTTATTTATAGTTTAGATGGTAGTGATACTAAGGTTTTTTATAAAGAATTCAATGTTTAATAAATAATAAATCCATGAAAAAGTTTAATTTTTTAGTAATACTGAGCCTTGCGCCAGTGCTTCTATTTTCTCAAAATTGGAGAGATGCTTTTTATTCAACTTCAAATGATTCTAAAAGTGCAATGAACTTTTATGAGATACAAAAAGACTTCAATGAATATTGGAAGGGCTATGGTGTAAAGGGGGGCTATTATTTTGTTGATGGACAGAAGAAAAAAGCAGCAGGCTGGAAGCAATTTAAGCGTTGGGAGTGGTTCTGGGAAACTAGAATTAATTCTAAGACAGGAGAATTCCCATCATTTGATAAAATGAAAGTTTATAACGATATAAAATCAACTAAGGGTAAGTCCGATGATTCAAATTGGCAAAATATGGGACCAAGTAGTTCTGAAGGAGGTTATGCTGGTATTGGTAGAATTAACTGTATAGCTTTTCATCCAACTGATAAAAATACATTTTGGATAGGTGCTCCATCTGGTGGTTTATGGAAAACTACTGATGGAGGTTTAAACTGGACTGTACTTACGGATAATCTCACAGTTATAGGTGTAAGTGAAATATTTATCCCTAACAATTATGAAACGTCCAAGACTATTTACATTGCAACTGGCGATAGGGATGCAGGTGATAATTACTCCATAGGTGTGCTTAAATCAACAGATGATGGTCAAACATGGTCAACTACAGGTCTAACCTTCAATGTTGCTAGTCGTTATAGAATTACTAGGATGTTGGTACACCCAACTCAACAGAATATAATGTATGTTGCAACTAATGGTGGCATATATAAAACAATTAATGGAGGTACAGATTGGTCTATGGTTAAAAGTGGTACTTTCTTTGACATGGAATTTAAATCTGGAGGAGAAGATACTGTGCTTTATGCCGCTACTGCCGATTATAATGGTAGTCCGTTACTTTATAAAAACAAAAGATGCTGGTGTTAATTGGAATGTTAAATATTCTTTTCCAACTGCAGCATATAGAGTAGAATTGGCTGTTGCAAAATCTAATTCTTCAGTGGTTTATGCCCTATCTTCAAAAACTAATGGAGGTATGGATGGTATTTATAAGTCTACAGATGGAGGTGAATCCTTCGCAAAAGTCTACGATGGCACTGTATCAGGTAAGAATCTTCTGAATTGGCATGCAGGTTCCACTGATACTGACGGGCAAGGTTGGTATGATTTAACTATATCCGTTTCTCCTGTAAATGCTAATACAATTTATTTGGGAGGAATAAATTCATGGAAGTCTACCAATGGAGGTACTACCTGGTCGATTATCAATCATTGGTATGGAAGGGACGGCGTTCCTGCCGTTCATGCTGATAAACATTATATGGAATTTCAAGATGATGCAACTTTTTTTGAGGCTAACGATGGCGGTTTGTATAAAACAACCAATGGAGGAACTACTTGGACGGACCTGACTGATGGTTTAGTTATTAGTCAAATGTATAAGTTAGGCGTTTCACAAACAATAAAGGATAAAGTTATTACAGGATTGCAAGATAATGGAAGTAAACTAATTGAAACAGCAACATGGAGAGATGTAAAAGGTGGCGACGGAATGGAATGTCTAATTGATTATTCTGATGCCAATATTCAATATGCTACATATGCTGAGGGTCAGTTAGATAGAACTACAGACAATTGGTTTACTCGTAAAGATATCTCTGCGAATATTTCAGGAGGAGGAACGGGTGCTTGGGTTACGCCATACGTAATAGATCCAAAGGATAATAAGAGATTATATGTTGGATATGCTGATGTGTGGAAAACAACAGATAGAGGTGATGGTTGGACAAAAATATCTTCATTGTATGTAAGTGATAAAATAAGATCTATGGCAATAGCACCTTCTAATAATCAGGTCTTATATGTTGCAGGATTAAATAATTTATATAGAACTATAAACGGAGGTCAAAATTGGGTAGATTTAACTCAGAAATTACCATCTTCAAATACGATAACTTCAATATACATCGATGATGTCGATTTTAATAAAATATGGATTACATTTGGTGAGTATAATTCTTCAAGAGTTTTTGAATCTAACGATGCAGGAAATACATGGGTTGATATTTCTACAGGATTGCCTGCTGTTCCTGTTAGTACAATTGTTAAGAATAAATTATCTAAGACGCAACAATTGTATGTTGGAACTGACGTTGGGGTTTTTGTTAAACTAGGAAGTGCAGATTGGACATTATTTAGTAACAATCTTCCTTCAGTAATAGTAAGCGAACTTGAAATTCATTATGACAATTCAAACCCACAAAATAGTGTTCTTTATGCAGCAACTTATGGTAGAGGTTTATGGAAATCAAATTTAGCAACGTTTGAGTTGCCCGAGATAAGACTTAATACAATTGAAGGCTCATATTATGTTTCAAACACAAATAAAGCCCCAATTCAGGTCTCCTTCATTACAAATCAAAACTTCTCATCAAATACTTTTAGTGCTTATTTATCTGATGCAAATGGCAATTTCTCTAATCAATTGCAAATCGGAGTTATGGTTTCAGATACCGAAAATTCAGTAAGTGGCTTTATTCCTGAGGGAACGGTGTCTGGTGATAGTTATAAAATAAAAGTTAAATCTTCTAGCCCCATGTTGGAAAGTACAATTAGTAATCCATTTAAAGTTGTGTTAGACAACAATCAACCTACTATTAATGTTGCATCTTCAATAATTGGCTCATCAACTAATTCCCAGAATATTGAGGTTAAACTCAAATTTAATGAGTCTGTTTTAGGTTTTGAACAGTCTGACATTAATGTTTCTAATGCTACAATTACTTCATTTAATTCTACATTGGCGCCTGAATATAAGATTAATATTGTCCCTATTGCTTCTGGAATAATAAATGTAAATGTTCCTGCAGATATAGCATCAGATTTAGCGGGCAATACAAATGTGGCATCCAACGTATGGTCAATAAATTACTATCCTACAGGAATAGACGACATATCTAGTTATGGAATAGGTATTTATCCTAATCCAAGCAATGGTATGATAAATATTAAGTTTGATAAAAGTTATAGCCTAGTTAAAGTTATTGTTATGGATGTGCTAGGCAAAGTTGTTCACAAAGAACAAGTTGTTGGTGAGGGTGTAAAGGGTATTGATTTATCGCACTTGGCCAAGAATATATACTTAGTAAAACTTAATTTGGAAGGCAAAGAGGTTATTTCTAAAATTGTTATTGAGAAATAGCGTAATATTTTAATTTTTTAAATAGGGGCATCAGTAATTCACTGATGCCCCTATTTTGTTATGGTTTTTTTTAGGAGCTTACTTCGAAAAAACTATTTGACCAGATTGAACAAGCGTTCCATTTGTCGTGAATCTGTATAGATATGTGCCAAATCCCATTCGTTGGTTTGCATTATTTGTTCCATCCCATTTTACCGTATATTTTCCTGGTAAAATCTTTTTATTCAGCACGGTTTTTATTAGTTGTCCGTTAATGTTGTAAATCGATATATTTATATTTTCCTCTTTACTTATATTAAAATCTATTTTGATTTCATTGCTAAATGGATTGGGATAAACATTAACCTTCTGATTATTTCCTTCAATAGCATCAATTCCTGTCGGATAATTGAGTTTTGTTATACTTGTTGTAACTACACTTCCAGTAGGGATGCTAACACGCACATAGCAAGTAGCGGTTGTTTCTAAAACTAACACTTGCTCTAGTGTCCCATTAGTTACAGAGTATCCGTATTGACTTATGGGCATAATGAATTTAACCAAGCCGTTACTGAACGATTGACTGTACTTATTGTTGATTGTTGCCGAAACAAAATCTAGTGAACCGTTATTGGCAGTATTAAAGTTTATAGTTAACATATCGCCGTTGGAGTGTGTGCGAGTTGTGCTTTGGGGTTGTAGTGTACCATTGTTTACGCGTATAACGCGGAAAGCCCTTGTGCTATCGCAAACCGCAGCGGTTGCTAAATTGTACGGAGTTGTGGTGATGCTTCCAATGTCGATGTGCTTGTGTCCCCAAAGGGCCATATCAACTCCAAGGGCTGTTAGGTTTAGTTCCGATTTAAAATCGTAGTGGTAAAACAGTACCTTCTTTTTACTCCCTGCAGCTACCAGTTCGTTTTGAAGCCAGGTTATTTGTGATGGAATAAAACTGGTTGCGCCATACACATCATACATATAGCCATCGTAATTATCGTAAGCCTCTAAGCCTGCAAAGTGAATATTACCGTAATCGAAGCTATAATCGTGTGTGTAGTACTCTGCTCTGGATGGGGGTATTTGTGGCTGTCGCCAGCCAAAGAAACGCCACCACTCTTTTCTAGAGGTTCCTTGTGGTGGGGGCGTGGCATTCCACCCACCCAAATCGTGGTTACCTGGTACTATGTAAACGGGAACTTCAAACTTTTTGAGTATTTCAATGGCCCTTGTATGGTTTCGTCGACATTCAAAGTCTTCTAATTCACCCTCGTTAATTAGGTCGCCTGTAAGAAGTACAAATTCAGGACGTATTAGATTGATATCTTTGATTACTTCGTATAAATCGTTTAATTCTGATTCGTCAGTACTTGAGCCAGTATCTTCATAAAACAAGTGGGTTGGTAAATGGGTATCAGTTAAATGCACAAAGTAGTAGGAGTCCTTGTAGCTGTCTATCACTCTAACAGCGTTGATAACATCATCCAGAATACCGCCCGATGCTGTTACCCTTAAATCGTAAAGTTCATATAAATCAACATTTGGTATTGTTGTGGTTAGGGTCCAGTGTTGTAAATCCGAGTTATAATTAGATTGTGTTATAGAAAGCGGTACCGTTTTCCCTTCGTAAATAAGTTCTGCGTTCCAGTCCGTTGTGGTTGGCTCTGCAAAGCAGGTTATGTTTAACTGCTCACCAGGAGTTACTATGGACGGAATGTTCAGCAATGGGCGTTGAACCACTGTTATGGTATCGCCAATTGGAGTTGAGCATATCTGGCACAGAACATTTCCTGCCGATAGCAAAGTTATTTCAGAGCCATTTACAGTTGGATGGTTGAATTGAATATTAGCATTACCGCTTGCTAAGGGTTTTAACTTTAAGTTTACTAGAATATCAGTACTACTCAATGGTATATTCCCGTTATAATTTAGTACAATACTCCCGCTGGTTGATATATCAGTTATGGTTCCAGTCTCCGATAATGTGCCTGTTAGGTTAAAGCCTCTATACTCAAAAATTGCTGGGTTGTACTGTAATTTCATCGAATAGGAAGTTGCCGTTATGGATTCATTGAAAACTGATATTTTTATTGGTAGTTCGAATTCGTCGTTATTGTACAATGTTTTATTATCAAAGGAAAGAACAATTGCATTTGTGTTTGGTACTATGTCATTCCCTGACCTTGGATTAAGCGATATAGAGCCATAGTGTATTCCAACAACTCCAGTTATAGAGTTAAATGGATAGTTCACTGTCAATGGGAAGTTATCGTTTTTAAGGTTATAAATTCCTGGGCGTATCTCGCAAGCTCCGCTTCCATCATTAACCCACCAATTGCCATAACTATCGAAAGTTGTGGTTGCCGTACAATTATTTACCTCCACAAGGACTCCCTCGTAATCTTCGGACCTTACTCGGGCTGTTGTTATTTTAGTGGTAGGAGGTAAAGGGTTGTTTGAACTAATTAAGCTATACGAGGTTAAGGTTGAAATCTCTGTGTACCCATTATATTCTATTACTTTTCCAGTAATTAAAATGCTATCGCCAATGTTGGGAACATTGCTTTTGTCGTAAACAAAAACACCATTCCAGGCACCACCCTTTGAGGACGATATAAAGTATCGACCGTCTGTAAAGTTTGTAGCAGTTACAATGCCGCCAGTGGTAACAGTTTCATTAATTTTAAGTGATGGGTATGTGTTGTTTGTTCCTACAATGGTTGTATACTGTATATCGTAAATGCTGGTTTGCGCAACTGCAAGTTTGATAAAAAGTAAACCAATTGTTGTTAATAAACTTTTTCTCATTGTGTTATTTGTATTTTGATTTTGTAAAGGTACAAATTTCAATAGTTAAACATTATGCATGTAATCTTTTACTGTATAGATACTCATTAAGTAGAAAAATGTTTTAGTTTTAACTAATTATCTGGATTAAAGTGAAGATGTTAGTTTTTTAAGTGTTATTTTGACGTTGAATTGGGTGGGTAGTTTAAAATCATTATTCTAAATTTGGCGATAAATTGATAGTTTACCAGTGAAAGTTTGTATAGCGGAGAAACCCAGTGTAGCAAAGGAAATTGCACGTATTTTGAAAGCTGTAAACCGTAAGGATGGTTATTTCGAGGGGAATGGCTATCAGGTTACTTGGACTTTTGGACATTTGTGTACGCTTAAAAACCCCGACGATTATACACCCGATTGGAAGCCTTGGCGAATGAATGCCTTGCCAATGATTCCTCCTCGGTTTGGTATTAAGTTGATTGATAACGATGGTATTCAAAAACAGTTTAATACCATAAAGAAGTTGATTTCCGAGTGCGATGAGGTTATTAACTGTGGTGATGCTGGAATTGAAGGGGAACTAATTCAGCGCTGGGTGCTAACAAAAGCGGAGTGCACAAAACCGTTGAAACGGTTGTGGATTTCGTCGATGACCGACGAGGCTATTCTGGAGGGTTTTGAAAAACTAAAGGACGGAAAAGATTTTGAACGGTTGTATGCCGCAGGCAACGCTCGTGCCATTGGCGATTGGCT
>CAZTVY010000136.1:0-2209 GCA_964617235.1 uncultured Rikenellaceae bacterium
GGCTAATGCACGATTTATTACATAGAAGCACGCGATAAAATCGCGCGCTAGCAACCTAGTTAAACAACTATCAACAAAAGGGACTATCTTTGCAGAAAATTCAGATTTTGATGCTCGACGATTCCACCATAGTTGCCATAGCCACACCCGCAGGAATGGGCGCCATTGCGGTTATCCGCCTTAGCGGTAAGGATTCTATTGCCATTGCCGATACTGTTTTCCAATCATCGAACAAAGGCAAGAAACTTGCCACACAAAAGCCTTACACCATCCATTACGGCTCAGTTGTGGATAACGGTAGAGTGTTGGACGATGTGCTGGTGAGTATATTCAAAGCACCCCACTCCTACACTGGCGAGGATAGCATTGAGATATCGTGCCACGGCTCGGTAGTTATTCAGCAGCAGATTCTGGAATTGCTCATTAAAAGCGGCGCACGACTTGCCAAACCTGGTGAATTTACACTGCGCGCTTTCCTAAACGGAAAAATTGACCTATCGCAGGCCGAAGCCATTGCCGACCTTATTGCATCGTCGAGCGAGGCTGCACGCAGAGTTGCCTTACAGCAAATGCGTGGTGGATTCTCCGATAAGCTCAAAATCCTACGCGAGCAGTTGCTGCAATTCACAGCGCTTATTGAGCTGGAACTGGACTTCAGCGATGAGGATGTTGAGTTTGCCGATAGAACTCAGCTGGAGCAGCTAATTAACGGAATTCTTGCAGAGATAAACCGATTAATCGACTCTTTCAGTCACGGTAACGCCATAAAATCGGGTATTCCTGTTACCATTGCGGGTAAACCCAATGTAGGTAAATCCACACTGCTGAACCGTTTGCTCAACGAGGAAAAGGCCATTGTATCGGAAATTGCAGGTACAACCCGCGATTCCATTGAGGATACAATCCATTTAGGAGGTATCAACTTTAGGTTTATTGATACCGCTGGGCTACGCCACACCTCCGATACCATTGAGTCCATTGGAATTGAGCGTGCGCTCAACAAAATAGAACAGGCCAAAGTGGTGCTTTACCTACTAGATGCCCAGGAAACTATGACCGATTGCCTTGAGGCAATATCGGAGTTCAGACCTAAACTAACCAACGAACAAAGCCTGATTCTGCTTGTTAATAAGGAGGATAAATCGAACCCACAACATACCGACGATTTGGTAACCGCCATTGGCAAGCAGTTCAACTGCAAAACCTTATCGATATCGGCAAAAGCAGGGCATAATATCGACAAGCTAACGCATCTGCTAATAGAGATTGGGCTAAGCGGCCAGCCCGAAAACGAGGATGTGATAGTTACCAACGCCCGCCACTACGATTCGCTTATAAACACCCAGAAAAACCTAAATCAGGCACTTGTTGGGCTAAAATCCACTATCTCGGGCGATTTGCTGGCCATTGATATCCGCCAGGCAATATACCATCTAGGCGAGATAACTGGCGAGATAACTAACAATGAGGTACTTGGGTATATTTTTTCGAAGTTTTGCATCGGAAAGTAATGTACAACGATGAAACAATGAATTCAACCGAAAACCTTCCTATTTACAAAAAAGGAAAGGAGATACTTGATGTAGTAATGAGTATCTGTGATTTGTTTCCCGAGGAGGATGAGCACCTACAGTTTTTAAAAGACCAACTTATTGCCGATGCCGCTACTCTTACAGTAAAAGTTGCAGGAGCCGAAGCGGCTGGTCTGTACGATTTAAAAATGGAAAATGCCACAATAATCCGCAAAGCAGCAAGGGATTTAATGGTACAATATCATTCGCTGAAATTCCATGGGTTTGAGCACACGGACTACTACATAATTGTACGCGACCTAATTGAAGAGTACCGCCTACTCTTCATCGATTGGGTGGCTGGTTTCGATAAGTGGGACTATATAATTGACCGCTGGGGTCTATTTAACCCTCCGGGCGTTGGCCCATTCGACAAAGACCCAGATGAGGGGCTTCCCTTCGATTTTGATGAAGATGATTTGTAATATGTTTAAGTAAGTTTTATTTTATCTCACTCAATTAATGACGTTTAAAAGACAAAACAACCACCAAAACATCAATCAATATGATACCCTTGGCTTACCATTTCTAAATTTCTGAAGGAATCGTACTTCTCCTCAATAAATGGGTAATCCCAACATCCTAGACTATGGTAGATATTACCCCCAAAACCTATCTTAAACTTGTACAAACCGTGC
>CAZTVY010000136.1:2240-7450 GCA_964617235.1 uncultured Rikenellaceae bacterium
CGGATGCGATGGATTTGGATTTGGTGCAATGCCAAACATATCGTACTCTAAACATCCCTTTTGTTTGGCAATTTGCATTGCTTCCCACTGTAATGCATAGGTAGACATATAGTTCCGATTGTAGTTCGAAGATGCACCGTATAGGTAAGAACCCCGCTTACCTGAAATTATCAGAAACATTGCTGCAAGCGGAACGCTTTCCAGTTCAGCAATTAACAGAATTACCTCAGCTGGCGAGCTTGTATTATCGGCCCTTGCGGTTAGCAATGCTTCAAAGTATCTCATATCATTTAAGAATATCCTATTCCTATTCGCCGTTTCGGTGTAAAGTTTATACCAAACATCAATGTTGCTAATATCGGCTCTTCGAACTGTTACTCCTTTTTTATACGATAGATTAATGTTGTACCTCGTTTTAGGCTTCATATTGCCTAAAATAAACTGAACAGTGGGTTTTAAATCGAGATAAATTGTATTTGTAGGCAAAATATTGGTGCTTGGCTTCCTAAAATTCCTATTAAAAGTATTGCAGTTGAACCTAATTTCCTGAGCAAAAACCTCGGGTTCCCCTAGCCAATTTCCATAGCTATCGAAATAATTATCGGAATTTGCCCAGTACGACTCCCAGCACAAGTCATACCTAACCATAATACAGTTTAACGGTAGATACGAGCGAATGCTTTCCGATAGTTCCTCCAAAAATTTACCCTGATACTCAAAATCGGGCTCCAGCTCTGGGCCATAAGGTACGTAGGCAATGCAATCGGAATCGTTTATTTGTTGCACTAAAACCAGCAAATCAGAATCAATAACCGAATCGGATGTAGCATTATGGTACAAATTTGAACTCTTACTTTTAAAATTTACGGCCAAAGTATTAGTTCCTAATCGATTCTTTACCATCGACCAAAAAGCAGTTTGCTGAACTATTGGTGTTTTATAGAGCTCGGCAATATTTTTCTTGTAAATATCAGTAAGCATAATCTTAAATTTATGATTATCAAAAAAAGAAAAAAGCCGGAATTGACTCCGGCTTGCAGCAGAAACCAATTCCAAAGCTCATTTGATATTAACCTAAATACTAAACTAAATCTTCGCCGTTGGCTTCTGGCTGATATATAACTTTTTCGATTTTTACTTGCTGCTCACCTTTGGGAACTTTAAATGAAACCACATCGCCCGACTTGTAGCCTAAAAGAGCACAACCTAAGGGAGAAAGTATAGAAATTGAACCCTCCGAAAAATTGGCATTGCGCGGATAGGCTAAGCTCAACTCCATGGTTTTGTTAGTTCCCAAAAAACTGATATGAACAATGGAGTTCATGGTTACAAAATCGGGAGTTATTAACTTGGAATCAACCTTACTAGCTTTTTGCAACTCAAGTTCCAAGTAATCTAAGTAAATCTTATCGACACTTTTGTTCCCACGCAGAGTTTGAATGAGATTGGTTAATCTCATATAATCTACCTCTGTAACTGTTAAAGTTACTATTTCCTGATTACCTTTACCTTTTGAAGTCATGTCAATCATCTCCTTTCATATAATCAATGAAAACACTTAATTGCCTAAATTTGTATGTTTGTAAAATAAAATATCCGACATAACAATAAAACGGTTACGATTTATATTTATATCGGATTCGATGCAAAGTTATAATAACTTTTTTGATTAAAAAAATGGGTAACAACTATCAATCAATAAAAAGATTAATCGATTTATGGGAAACCTACGAAGAGGAAACCTCGCAGCAGGAATTATTGGGTTTTGCCGATTGGTTAAACAATAAAATAAAGCAAAATCCAGAACTAAATATTAAGCAAGCAAAACGAAGATTCACCAACGAAGAGCCAGATAATTTATTAATAATAAATAATTTAGATGAACCTACGCGATTTTTAGAGTACATATCGCGAATATCAAAACTCCACGATTTCTACATAAAAAAGTTCTTTACTGATATATCAATAAATAATCGACTGGAGTTTTTTTTCCTTTACACTGTGAATGAGAAGAAAAGAGCAAAAAAAACAGAGCTTATTAATACCCACCTGGTCGACTACACCACAGGCATGGACACCATTAAAAGGTTAGTAAACAATGGCTTGCTCGACGAAACAAACGACGAAACCGATAAGAGAGCCAAACAGCTAATTATTACTGATGAAGGAAAAAGAGTGCTCGAAATAGCATTAAAAAAGGTAAACGACGAGGTACATATGTTTTTAGCGTGTATCAGCATGAACAAATGGAAGAAAACACTGTCGGTATTTGAGGAAATCAATAACTTCCATTCAAAAATATACCAAACACATAACGATAAAAACTCAGCAGAGTTATTAAACCTAATGGATTCACTTAAACATCTCCACAAGTAAATTTGATGTCGAAAACACTACCTTAAATATAGTTAAACCACTAAGCTATCCGTCTGTAAAATCAAATATTTTACAATTATTTCGATTTAAATAGTCAATAACCACAAAGTTAATCCATTTTAGTAGCATTTAATTCTATTTTTACGCTGATTATTGCAATTTATTAATACGAATATGTATCTTGGTGGAATTTAATTCCAACAAAATGATCACTTTTCTGCTAAATAATCGCACTATCAAAACCGATAAGAATCCAGGAATGCCTTTGCTCGATTTTATTAGGTATGGCGAGGAGTTGCCGGGCACAAAAATTGGCTGTAGGGAGGGCGACTGTGGAGCTTGTACTGTTCTGGAGGGCGTTTTAACCGATAATCAGGTAGTTTACAAAAGCATAGTATCGTGCCTTACCCCGCTTGCCAATGCGCACGGAAAGCATATTGTTACCATTGAGGGTATCAACCTCGATAATCAGATTTCGCCGGTGCAAAAAGCGATGGTTGATAATGCCGCAACCCAATGCGGATTCTGTACTCCCGGCTTTGTGATGTCGTTTACAGGTCACTGCTTGGACAAGCAAGCATCCACCGTAAAGGGTGCTATAGCATCGGTAAGTGGAAATATTTGCAGGTGCACTGGCTACAAATCAATCGAAAGGGCTGCTGAGGATATTGCCAAGCATATGCAGAACAAGGATATCGAGAATCCAATTAAATGGATGGTTGAAAAGGGATATCTACCTCAGTATTTTCTTCAAGTGCCGAGCAAACTAAGGGATATTGAACCTATCGGCATATCAACAAATAATACAACAGTTATTGCTGGCGGAACCGATTTAATGGTTCAAAAAGCCGATGCAATCTATGAGTCAAACATACATCCTGTACTTCACAAAAAAGAGCTCAAAGGGATTTCTGTTGATAATGGCCGATGCCGGATTGGCGCATCAACCACTGTAAATGAGCTAATGCAATCGGCTCTAATACAAGAACTACTTCCAAACCTGAAGGAGCAACTGATGCTTATTTCATCGGAACCTATCAGGAATATTGGAACCATTGCTGGAAACATCGTAAACGCCTCTCCTATTGGCGATTTAAGCATTATTCTGCTTGCACTGAATTCTGAAATTACAATACTCGATGGCGACAGAAAAAAGGGTCAACCACTTAAAGATTTCTACTTAGGATACAAGAAACTAAACCTACAGAAAGGTGAACTGGTTGAATCGGTTAGTTTCTCCACTCCTCAAAAGCCATATCACTTCAACTTTGAAAAGGTTAGCAAGCGTACGCACCTCGATATTGCTAGTGTTAACTCGGCAATGCTTATTAAGGTTGATGACGATAAAATTGTGGATTGCCACCTTTCGGCTGGCGGAGTATCGCCAATTCCGTTGTACCTGAAGGAGACATCCAAATTCCTGGTTGGGAAAACCATATCAACGGAAACTTTAAATCAGGCCAACGAAGTGCTTCAAGCTGAGATATCACCTATTGGCGATATCAGGGGTAATGTTGATTACAAAAGATTACTGCTAAAACAGTTGGTTTTCGCTCATTTTTTAAGACTTTTTCCACACCTTATCAAGTAACCTTCTGCTCTCGACCAACTATCAACCATCAACTTTCAACGAAATGAAAAACATAGATTCCATAGGTCACGTAACAGGAAAATCGGTTTATCTGGACGATATACCCACACTCAGGGGAACTCTACATGCATCAATACTTGGCTCAACCATTGCCAATGGGAAAATAGTAAGGTTTGATGCCACTAAGGCATTAGAACTCGAAGGTGTTGAGCGAATTATTACCTATAAAGATATCACAGGCGAAAACCAAATTGGCGGAATTATTGAGGATGAGCCACTTTTTGCTGACCACGAGGTTCATTTCCACGGACAACCTATTGCCATTGCTGTTGCTACAAGCGAGTTCATTGCCCGTAAAGCGGTTTCGCTAATTGAGGTTGAGTACGAGGAGCATACCCCAGTGGTTAATCCTCGCGAAGCTCAGCAAAAAGGATTACTGCTAATTCCTCCACGCACCTTTAAAATGGGTAACGTTGATGAAACGTGGAATAAATGTAAATATATCTTCGAGGGAAGCGTTGAGATGGGCGGACAGGAACACCTATATATCGAAACTCAGGGCTCATATGCCTATCCTATCGAGAATGGCTATATAAAGGTTCACTCATCAACTCAAGGACCAACAGCGGTACAAAAAACCATATCGCGAGTGCTTGGTATTCCAATGCACCTAATTGAGGTTGATGTGGTACGTTTAGGAGGTGGTTTTGGAGGAAAAGAGGACCAAGCATCGGGGTTTGCTGCTATGGCAGCATTGGCGGCGCACATCCTGCAAAAGCCTGTAAAACTCGTTCTACCCCGTCACGATGATATGCGGATGACCGGAAAGCGTCACCCATACAGCGCCAATTTTAGAATAGGATTATCAGCAGACTACAAAATACTTGCATACCAAACAACACTTTACCAGAACGGTGGTGCCGTAGCCGACCTATCGCCTGCCATTATGGAGCGTACGCTATTCCACTCAACCGGAGCCTACTTTGTTCCAAACACCCAGGTAACGGTTTACAGTTGCAAAACCAACCTCCCTCCTAATACTGCTTTCAGAGGATTTGGTGGACCGCAGGGTATGTTTGTGATTGAATCGGCCATTGCAAAAGCGGCCAACGAGCTTGGCGTTCCAACCACTTCGATTCAGGAAGCAAATCTGCTCAAGGAAAAGGACGAGTTCCAGTACGGACAGATTGCCGAGAACGTTAATATCGGCGAATGCTTTAGAACTGCAACCGACAAGTATGAA
>CAZTVY010000137.1:0-7395 GCA_964617235.1 uncultured Rikenellaceae bacterium
GATTATAATCTTTTATCAGTTAATATTTTAGTTTGGTATTGATTTTCAAAAGTACGCATTTTTAGGATTGATATTATCAACCCAATGCTATTTTTAAAAAAACTTCATGTGTTTTTGAGCAACAACAACTACTTAACCAACTCAAAACGTACACTAAATCCGAAACTTGAAGTAACTTGCCTGTATGATTTGGAAACTTTAGGTGCATTAACAACCCTATCGAAAAATACTCTAATGGTTACCTGATCGCTAATTCGGTAATCGGCAGAGGATTTGATAGTATTAATTAATTGTCCTGCAATTGTTTCGTTTGTGCCTTCGACTAGTTGACGAAGTACTGTTGTGTTTTCGCGAATTGAAAAATCCACTGTAATTCTCAAATCACTTTTTAATGCTTTCTTATCGCCCGATTCAGACTCAAAAATTAAAGGTAGATTTTCGAAGCGATAACCCGCCCCAATTATATATTCATTTCCAAATATTTCCGTCAACTGAGTATTTGCAAAACTCATAGCTAATGAACGGGAAGTTTTAACTTCAAGCCTAGTTGTTAGGTTGTTCTGCCACCCTATATCAACTCCAATTAGCGGAGAAAACTGTTCATTGATGGATACATTTGTGATTTCGCGTCTTGGATAGAAATCGCCAGAAAGATTTCTTGCATAGCTAAACCCATCGGCTAGTTCATCGTAGGACAAATTAGTTGCATACGATCCGATAGTGTATACCGAACGATATCCATGCGAGAGAGTAAAGGCTTTAAAGTAATTTTTGAATGGCTTCATTTTAGATAACCCATCATACGTTATTTGCCAGTTAGGCATGGGGATCATGGGAAAATCGCTAAGCGAGACTCTACTTGCAGGAGTGTTTGTGTATGCTGCAAGGAACGATGCTCTCAAAACATCCTGAGAGAGCGGCCCATAGCCAACAGGAA
This sequence comes from uncultured Rikenellaceae bacterium, assembly GCA_964617235.1. Classification (GTDB taxonomy): domain Bacteria; phylum Bacteroidota; class Bacteroidia; order Bacteroidales; family Tenuifilaceae; genus SB25. The sequence goes on from CAZTVY010000137.1 coordinate 938, forward strand.
ACCCCGTAGAGGGATCGTTATCCTCAGGATTGTAACCTTGGCCAGGGTTGGCAATCCGTGTATCTCTAAGTCTGTTAGCAATAATAATTCGATTATTTTTAAATTGCTCAAAAGCATTTGAGTGATCGGCTCTGTTTCTGCCTTCAAAAGCAGTACCAATTGATATTACGCTTATGCTAAAACTACCATTTGTTCCAGGATTATAGGATGTGTAATTTCCAGCCAAATCAGCCCTATAGGTTTCGCTCCTATTCTTGGTAAACACTCTATTAGCTGTTAATTCAATCCTAAACGAAGGTATTGGCTCAATGGTACTCCGGAAGTTTAAGTTTTCGCTATGTGTAAATAAAGTTGGTGTATTAAAACTTGTATCGCGGGTTAACCATCCATTCTGGGCAGCTCTCCAACCAAAATCAGGATCTTGCATACCAGCAACAAACTCCCATCCTGGCACTGTAAATCCTCCATAACTATCGGTACCTAAAAATTTTGTATTAGGTTTATACCCGGGTAAAAAGGTTCCATTAGTTTCAGCGTACGAAAGAGAGATACTCTTAATACTCATGAGTAATCGTAAAGAACCTTCGGCAATAAATCTTAATGGGCTTGTTTTTTCTGGCACTTTACCTTCAACCACAACCCTGCAATTCTTATATTCCTGATCGGCTTTTATCGTTAAACGCTGATCGTTTTTTATATCTGTTGCTACCTTTATTTCTTTCCCTTTGTCATCATAAACCTTAACGGTTACCTTGTCAGCCTTTAACTTATGGGTTATAGACTTAGCAATGTTCGGACGTAAATTAACTCCCTCCTGCTCATACTTTACAGTTCTGGTTTTAGGCGCAGCTCCTCGGGCACTTTGATCGAATTTTTGGTTTATTCTTTTTAAAAAAGCCGATTTATTAAACAAATTCGTCATATTCAACTGCCCATTAAGTTGAATTGTGTTGGAGTTTTGAATTTTATTACCTTGATCGAATGTTGATGTATCGGACATAACCGCACCTGCCTCCCATCGGTACAGTCCGGTGTATCGAGCAGTGGTTGATGTCCAATCCAAGAATGGGATTTTGTTTATTGGTAAAGTATAGGTTAAGTTAAATTGATGGTTATACATAGTGTTCCGTCCCAATTTCACAATATTGCTCCAAACGGAATCTTTCCAATGTTCATAACCACGAGGATCTCTTTTTCTATCTACCATTCCATCGGGCTCATCAATTCGAGCAATATTGCTAGCAGTAAAGTCAAACTTCAACGATTGTGCTATATCCCAGTTCAAGGAGTAGTTTCTATTCCAGTAAAAATCTTTAGAATAGGTTGGAAGCATTATTTCATTAGGATTTTTTACATTCCTATATTGTTGTTCATAGTAAGAACGATCAAAGTCTGTACGAAACGATAACTGCGATGGTGCTAGAGAAAAATTAAAGTCCTTAATAATTCTTAAATATCTGGAATTCATCCAGTTCACATTTTTAAACGGAGTAATGTACTTGGTTTGTTTATTGAAATTGTAAGTTAAACCTCCACGAATATTACGCTGTATTTTGTGATCTGTAGTAATGTTCCTTGAGTATTGCTCGCTAAAAGAGTAACTAACTGCAAAGTTTGAAATGTTCCAAAAATGAGGATTTTCGGCCTGCTTGTCAATTTTAACATTGGTGAAGTTAATGCTTCTTCGTCTTGTGTAGTCCTGCACTAACCTTTTTATTGAATCTCGCTCATTCGAAGTTGCGTTCCGCAAAGTTTCACGCATAGTAACATCAGGATCGAGCGGATTATACTGTGGATTAGAAAAAGATTCACCAAAACCAACATGCATTGGAATTTTTACACCTAATTTTTCAGGTAAAAATCGACCTAATTCAATTGTGGAGTTTATATCATATTGGTAGTGAGTTTCCTTACTACGTTCATTTACTTTTTTCTCAATTGATCCAAATCCTGGAGTATAGGTACTACCGGCAAGTGTAACCGATCCTAAATCAGCAAGTTTAGCTGCAACTCGAGCATTGGCCGCCCAGCCTCCCTGATCGTTGAAATTTGTTAAGCGCAACTCATTTAACCATACAATAACTGATTTTTGAAGTCCATCGTCATCAGGATTATTTGAGCGAGAAGGGTTTCTGATTCCAATCATTATGACTTTTACGTTGCTCAAATTTGGATTACCAGTTATCTTCATTGATTTTTCACCGTCGGAAACCGTATAGATGGTATTAAGAGTAACTCTAGATCCAGCCCTATTCATCTCTTTATTACGAGCAATCTTAACATCAACTAGTGCTTCCAAATCAATATCAATCAGGTTTTCTCGAGGCCATACAGCATTTCTATCAGCATCGCTATTGTTGTTATACATTCTATGAGGAGTCAACTTAAGCGGAACCTCATACTCGTAATAATTGTTTGTATAATCGGTACCCATTCTTATGAGCGCTGTAACCTCATCATCATATAAAGGATAACCCTCTATCATTTCAGCGTGGACATCCATTTTAAGGCGTTTGTACTGCCTAATGTCAATGTTAACATTTTTAAATACAGCGCGTGCATCGCCATCTGCAAGGTTGTCGACTCTCAATTCAATAGACTGCTCATTTAATTCCGTGGCTTGAGGTTGACTAGGATCAATAGCCCTGTCGACACCAGGAGGAAGAATATAGTTGACAGGGGTACGCCTATTGTTCTCTTCAATATTTACAGCAGAAATGGATAATGATCCGTTAGGTAAATCCTCCGAAGGCATCCCTTCTTGACCCTGTATTAACGAATAGTTATACTTTCGCCACTCTCCGCGAACGAGTTCCAAAGATGCAAAACGAAGAATAAGAGTATCGGTAAAACCCCGAAGGAACATTCTCATAAAACGTATAGACTTAAAGTCGTCGATACCACCAATGGCTTTTTCATACTCAGCAATTGGAACCTTAAACTGATACCATTTTACGGGTTTGTTCTCTATTTTATCCTTATCACCAACAATAACATTTGTTATGTAATTATTACCAACCTTCATATCATCTGGTCGAAGCGATATTCGATACTGAAAGTATGACTCATACTCATTCATGGTAATATCGCTTCCAAACTCCTCTACATCGGGCGAGGAATAACTCTGACCAGAACTGGAACTGGAACTTGTTGGGGAATTGTTCTCGGTATTGTTATGGTATTTATAACGATCAAGAATACTGGCGAGTTTTTGGTCAAACCTACTATCCAAGAAATACTTGAAATCATCACTTGACGGGTCGTTTTCAAATTCATTCAGTATTTCGTCATTGGTCACTCTACTTCTTAGCTCATTGATGTATGTATTGAAAAACGAAAGTTCATCAGGAACCCCATCTCCATCCAAATCTTCTCCAGACAATCCGTCCATCCCTATATCCTGAAAACGCCGTTTACTGGGTGGATCATTATCAAAACCAGTGGGTAAATATTGTTTTGTAGGTACACGTCCCCAAGCCGTAGAATCGATTTTTTCCATTGCAGAGGATGTGGGTAGCCCATTCTCAAACGATTTTCTTCCATCACGCAAAACGTCCTCCGATATATTTCCTAGGTTGATGTAAAAATCGCCTCCCTGCATGGTTGAATCGTACACAAAAGGATCCATCAGCCAAAACTCAATGTACTCAATATTTGATGTCTCAAAGTCAGTAGAACCTAAACTCCTCATCACACCACCCCAGCGGTTTTGTGGATTTGTTAGGGTGCCATCCAAATTTACGTTCTGTGTATCAAAATTATATGGCCCCCTCTCATCAGGATAAAAAGCCATATTAAGAATGGTCATATTGGTAGGATAGCCTTGGGGCGTATTCTTATTCGGAAACAATTCTTTCTCATATATTTCCCTAACCCAGTGACTTCCTTGATATTTATCACTATTCCTAAGGTATGCTGGGGTATAAGAGGTATTACGTAAGAATAGTGGGTCGATATGATACCATGCTAGTTTAGCTCTATTAAAACCATAGCGTAAATCGTTATTAAAAGAAGCCTCAGGAAAAAGGAGTGGCTGTCCTTGAGGTGTACTGGCAAGCCTCCAATCAATCCAACTAAGAATAGGTATACTCGTGCTACTTCCTTCAAAATCATCAATATAAACTGTACCTGCTTTCCCTATTGCCCTTGAGTGGCCTGGAATAACATGGGCAAATTCCGCATCGAAAGCAATGGTCGATTTCTCCTTTGTCTGTATAAGCGGAAGCCAATCTACCATTTTTGTCAAAAATTTTGATTCGGTCTGGTAAGATGTATTGAACCCCCATATAGTATTTGAGATAGCCTCATTCCCAAAACTAACCTTGGATGTTAATGGTCTTTCCGTAAGATTGAGAATTGTTGCCCCCACATTAAAATTATCGGAAAACTTATAGTCAAAGTGAGTTCCAACCAAAGATTTAGTTTGAAGGCTAAAAAGAGCATTGCTTTCAACAGAAACAGTTATAGTATTGCCCGATTCTAGGAGCCCTTGATCTATAATCCTGACCGTACCCAAATTATAATCCACAATATACTGCTTATCCTCAACAAGGGGAACTCCTCCGGATGTCACTACAACCGAACCTTTAGGGATATTCATAGCATTCAAAAATATTTCCGATCCCCCGGCCGACTGATAAGACCCCCTTAATATGAATTTATTCTTTTCAGCAATTTGCCTTGCTTTGGTAAGCGTAGAATCGTAAAGCTCTTGATAAACATATTTGGACGCGGTGATTGGGTCGCCAATCCTAGAGGCTAAATCGCTACCAAAGGGCTCAAGCAATGGAAAAATAACTTTACCGCTCGATTTTATAATAGTTGTATCCGACATAAAATCGAAAACTCCATCGGAACCTGCATCGTTGTTTGATTTAAGATTATCTAAATTTAAAACCTTAAGTAAAGGAACTTTGGAGATTGCCCCTTCCTCAATATAGTTAATAGGAGCACCTGTTGCATCGTTTTGATACAATACATCCAACCTAAATTGGTCGGGACTAATTGAATATGCATTTAACGAATAAATATTCTTCATCATTAAGTCCCAGGTAGGAAGAGCAGGAGAGAGACTTGTCCCTTTCAAAAGTTTAAGAACCAGCGTTTGAGGTGCCGATACCCCATCGGTAGAAAACTCCCCAACCTTATATGTATTACCATCTATGGTATATTCAAATGCAACAGCAAGAACCTCGTCGTTATTGAGTGAGGAACTAAGCGAAATATAGCCAAGTTTGTCGTTTAGTTTAAATTCGTTGGTGGAAAGTTTTCTGGCATACTCAATTTTCTCATAATCTCTACCTCCTCTAAATCCTAAACTAACTAAAGGAGATAAAGCGGAGTTTACCTGCGAAATATCCCTTATGGCAGAATAGGTCGTGGTCATTTGCTGATAAAGGTCATTCCTTTTGTTATCAACCGGACCAACTCCTGTTGGATGAACAACGTCAGGGGCAAAAATGTGATTATCTGTTTCGCCTAAATCCGCAAAAGCAAGAATGTTCCGAGCATTTTCAAAGTTTGTTTGCCTATTAGTTACCCAAACTTCTATTTTTGTAATTATAACCTTGGAGTTGACAACCGGTAAATATCTTAATGCTTCGTTATACTGATCGCGGAAATAATGGGATAGAAAGAAGTGACGGTTAGCATCGTATTCATCGGCCTTGATCTCAAAATCACGTATTTGCGCACCGCCCTTAACCTCAATCACCTGTGTTTGACCATTCTGCTTTGAAACCACACTGGTAACATTCAGTTTCCCAAATTTAAGCTGTGTTTTAAATCCAAATAAACTCTGGCTACCAGTTATAAGTGTTCCGGGCAAAGGCAGCGACACATTTCCGGCTTCAATTTTCTGAATTATTTCGTCCTCAAATCCGTTATACTCAACCTTAACGTTATTCTCAAAATCAAACGTAGCTTGGGTATTGTAGTTAACCTCCATTTTTAACTTTTCGCCAATCTTACCGGTAACATTCATTTGGATTTGTGACTGAAAATCGAATGCAATATTTTTTTGCTGCTCTTTTTGTAGAGTTGGATTTTCTATTTTTGTGCTTGATATGCCGAATATCAATTCTGCACTTCCTTGCGGAATAATTTCTATTGTGTTACTACCGAATACTCTATCGAAGGTTTCCCAGTTTACCTGAATTCGAGGAAGTATACCATCGCCCTTACCGGATGTTTCTCCCGTTTGTTTTTGCTTCCAGTACTCACGCATTCCACGCTCAACTCGATATCGACGATACTCCTCTACACTCATTACTTTGGGTAAAGCGATATTGTATGCTCCTACTTTCTCGTAAACGGTATACTGTTGAGTTGCAGGATCGTATATTACCTCTTCTTTGATGTTAGAGGGATTATCAAGAAAAAGCGGCGAATGCCCCTTCTCTTTGCTTAAAATATCTTTTTGAGGTATGGGTAACGGTAATCTGGATGTATCTTGCTCC
>CAZTVY010000138.1:0-7384 GCA_964617235.1 uncultured Rikenellaceae bacterium
TCCAATTTTTGTGGTCAAAAACAAACTTGGTCAAATCGTATTTGCTGTTTATCAGGAAGGTGTTCGGGTTTTTGTTGATGATGGAACAACCCCAACAAAAGGAACTAAGGGTGGTTTTGCTGTTGGAGGGTTAAGTGGTTCGAAAGCAAGCCCTGAGTATTTCAGAATAACAGCAGATAGTGCAAGAGTTTGGGTAAATGAAAGCGCAAAAGGGGCAAAGGGTGGTTTTGCCGTTGGAGGATTAAGTGGAGCTAAATTGCAAACAAACAATTTTCTTCAACTAACTCCGAACAATTATTTTATTGGATTTGAATCAGGACTTAATGTTACGACTGGTCTCTACAATTCATTTCTAGGTTATCAGGCTGGAAAAGTAAACTCTACAGGGAGCTGGAATACTTTTTTTGGATATCAGGCGGGTATGAATAATACTGGTAGCGATAATACTTTTATAGGATATCAGGCAGGATTGGCTCATCAGAGCAAGGGGGGGAATGTTTATATTGGAAGTAAAGCAGGAGGCAATGCTCAAAACGGGGAACGTAATATTCTTATAGGAGAATCTTCTGGATATAGTATAACCACTGGTTTAAAGAATGTAATTATTGGCTTTGAAGCTGGTTTCAGCACAACTTTAGGGAATTACAATATATTTCTTGGCACAACATCGGGTAGGGCTAATACAAGTGGTTCAAGCAATGTTTTTGTTGGAATTGGGAGCGGGTTGAATAATACAACAGGATCGAATAACTTATTTTTAGGTACAAGTAGTGGTTTGTCCAACTCTGTGGGCAGTTGGAATACTTTTTTGGGTTTTGAATCAGGCTATGCCAGTAATTCGGACTATAACTCATTTGTTGGATATCAATCAGGCAGAAGCAATACTGTTGGTCAGTTTAACTCCTTTTTTGGATATCAATCAGGTTATTCAAACACATTGGGGTCTAACAATGTCTTTGTGGGGTATATGGCCGGTTATACAAACTCGACTGCTAATAACAACATCTTTGTTGGAAATGAAGCGGGACGTTATAACAATACAGGAACAAACAATGTCTTCATGGGATATTTTGCAGGTAGAGCAAATACTGTTGGCGGTAATAACGTATTTATGGGGAATCAGGCAGGGGTTGCGAATACAACAGGTACTAACAATGTATTTTTAGGTAATTCTAGCGGATTTTCAAATACAACAGGAGGCTGGACAACTGCAATAGGGTTTGAAGCTGGGTATAAGAATAATGCTAACTATAATCTGTTTATTGGGTATCAGTCAGGAAGAGAAACTACAACAGGAATGTACAATACGTTCATTGGATATCAGAGTGGTTACACAAATGCAACAGGATATGAAAATGCATTCTTAGGATATCAAACGGGATATTCAAATACTACTGGATTCAGGAATGTTTTTTTAGGATGGAAGGCAGGTCAGGGAAATACTACTGGAAACTATAACATATTTGTTGGTCGTGAAGCGGGTATGTCAAATACAATAGGAACTAGTAATGTTTATGTTGGGGAATCTAGCGGTCAAAGCAACGTAGACGGTACTGGTAACACTTTTATTGGGAAATCAACTGGAGGTAGCCAGACTACTGGTGGGTACAATGTTTATGTGGGAGGACAAGCTGCAATATATAAAACAAGCGGAACAGGAAATATTCACGTTGGCTGGCATTCTGGAGCCTATTCTAACGGAGACTACAACGTATTAATTGGATATTTTGCTGGAATGACCTCTATTGGCTCTGGGAATGTGTTTATTGGAAAACAGGCAGGACAGAACGCAGATGGATGGGCAAATAGGCTTTTAATAGAGAATTCAACTAATCTTACAAACCCTTTAATTTATGGGGAATTTGATAATGACAGGGTTGCTATTAATACTGTATCTCCAACGCAAACTCTTGATGTTAATGGTAATGCAAGGTTTAGGAGCGTGGGTTCTGGAGCATATAATAATCCTTTAAATATAACCTCCGATGGTACTTTGACTACTGCAACTTCCGATGTAAGATTAAAAGAGGAAATATCTACGCTTGAAAATGCTTTAACTAAGGTCATGCAATTGAGGGGAGTAAGTTTTAAGTGGAAGAAAGAACCAAGCATGGGTAAGCGTATTGGTTTTATTGCCCAAGAAATTGAGCAGGTGTTCCCTGAACTTGTATTTACTAATGAAACAGATGGTTACAAAGGTGTTAATTATGCCGAGATGACGGCTGTTTTGGTTGAGGCTATGAAAGAGCAACAAACCATAATAGATAAGCAACAAAAGGAACTCGACTTGCTGAAGGCTGAACTTGAGGCGATTAAGAAGTTGCTGTCAAAATAATAGTATTGTGAGGCTTGGAGAAATCTAAGCCTTTTTTCTTGCCCATTTTAATGGAAAAAATATGGTTTTGAATTGAAAATCTGTTCAGAAGACGTAAATTTATAGATTATTCAGTTTTAAATTTCAATAAAAGAAAATATGAAAAAGATTCTAGGAATTCTGATTGGGCTATCAATAGGATTTTCTTGCTTAGCTCAAACTCCAGCTGGCTTTAGTTATCAGGCTGTTCTGAGAAATAGCACCGGGCAAGTGCTTGGTGCCCAAACAGCCCAACTGAGGGTAACTTTGACGAGTAGTAATGGACTAACCACACATTACCAAGAAGTACACGATGTAACTTCTACTGCTCAAGGTTTAATCAATGTTGTTATTGGCAATGGAACTAGCAAAGTTGGTGTTTTGGCAGATGTCCCCTGGGGGAACGACCAAATAACCATGAAAACAGAAATCAAGGTAGGAACAGCAACAACGTTTACCCTTTTAGGGACACAACCCCTACAGGCTGTTCCCTATGCGTTGTACGCAAACAACGCCAAGGAGGTGGAGAGTAGTCCAACAGCGGGCGATGATGATCCTATTTTTGTGGTAAAGAACAGGTTGGGTCAAGTAGTGTTTGCCGTGTACCAGGAGGGCGTAAGGGTTTTTGTGGATGATGGTACAACCAAAGGAACAAAGGGAGGATTTGCTGTAGGAGGGCTTAGCGGTTCAAAGGTTTCCGATGAGTACTTTAGGATAACCCGGGACAGTGCAAGGATTTGGGTGAACGAGAGTGCAAAGGGCGCAAAGGGTGGCTTTGCAGTGGGCGGCCTGAGTGGCGCTAAAGTTCAGACGAACAATTTTCTTCAGTTAACCCCCAATAACTATTTTATTGGATTTGAATCAGGACTTAACATCTCTGCCGGTCTTTACAACTCTTTTCTTGGGTATCAAGCAGGTAAATTAAACTCAAATGGCAGTTGGAATACTTTTTTCGGATATCAGGCAGGTATGAATAACTCTGGAAGCGACAATACATTTATCGGGTATCAGGCTGGTATGGTTCATCAGAACAAGGGGGGCAATGTTTACATTGGGAGTAAAGCCGGAGGAAATGCACTGAATGGCGAAAGGAATATTTTAGTAGGGGAGTCGGCTGGTTATGGAATTACTTCCGGCCAAAAGAATGTGATGATAGGATTTGAATCGGGGCATAGCTCTTCAACCGGAAGTTTTAATATTTTTCTAGGAACAACATCAGGTAGAGCAAATGCAGGTGGAAGTTCTAATGTGTTTATAGGCAATAGGACTTGTGAAAGCACTGCGAGTTCCAATAAAAATGTTGCTATTGGAAATAACTGTGCATTTGATGTATCCTCATCTATAACTTCGTCGGTAATTATGGGCGATAATGCATTGACAGGAATGGTAGCTAACATACCCGTTTATGGATCTTTATTTATTGGAAACAATGCAGGAATAACCCTTGGCGAGGGTTCTTCAAGTGTTAACGATTGTATTTTTCTGGGCACAAATGCTGGTGAGGGAATTAAAAACACTGAGTATACTACAATATCGAGTATAGTTGCATTGGGGAATTATAGCGGAAGTCAGTCGAATGGGTATAGGAATGTGTTTATTGGTAATGGAGCTGGGAGCAATTTTGTAGGACATCAAAATACAATGATTGGTTTCTTGGTTGGTACTCAAGGTGGCTCCGGAACATACAATGTTTATTTAGGCGACCAATGTGCGTTGCAAGCCAATGGAGATAATAACACCTATATTGGTCGTACTTCAGGGAACTGGGTGAATGGTAGCAATAATATATTTCTAGGTTACGGGGCGGGAGCCGCTGTTTATGGATCTCCTCGAACAGAATCTAATAGGCTGCGTATTGGTGCAAGTAACCTTATCTATGGCGAGTTCGATAATAGCAGGGTTGCAATTAATGCCACTGATCCAACACAAACACTTGATGTTAATGGGAATGCAAGGTTTAGAAGTGTTGGATCTGGAGCTTACGCTGGCGTTTTAAACAGAACGGCTGATGGAACTTTGACTACTTCTACATCTGATGTGAGATTAAAAGAGGGCATATCAACTCTTAAAAATTCATTAAGCAAGGTTTTGACTTTACGAGGTGTTAATTTTACTTGGAAATCAAATCCAGAAATGGGGAACCGTATTGGTTTTATTGCTCAAGAAATGGAATTGGTTTTCCCCGAATTGGTTTTTACCAACGAAACAGACGGCTATAAGGGTGTTAATTATGCAGAGATGTCTGCTGTTCTTGTAGAAGCCATTAAAGAGCAACAAAAAATAATAGAAGAGTTACGCTCCAAGAATGCAGAGTTGGAAAACAAGGTTAATGAGATAGATAATTTAAAGGCAGAACTTGAGTCAATAAAAAAACTCATAACAAAATAGGGTAAAAGGCTGAGGATTCTCAGCCTTTACTTTTTATTTGACATGAATTTATTTTAGAGTTATATTTATATCTGTTGGGTTTGTTTTCAACTTTAATACAACAGTTATGAAAAAATTAATGGTTCTTTTGCTGGTGCTTTCTATATGCTCAATTATAGAGGGTCAAACACCATCGGGGTTTAGTTTTCAGGCAGTGCTTAGGAGTGGTAGTGGGCAGGTGTTGGGTAGCCAAGCGGCTCAGTTTAGGGTAACCCTAACGAGTAGTGATGGACTAACAATGCACTACCAGGAGGTGCACAATGTGACCTCTTCTGCACAGGGCATAATTAATGTGATTGTTGGAAATGGTTCTGATAAAGTTGGTTTGTTGACCGAGGTTCCTTGGGGAAACGAACAAATAGTTCTGAAAACAGAAATCAAGGTAGGTTCAGAAACAACATTTACTCTACTCGGAACACAGTCTTTACAAGCTGTTCCGTATGCATTGTACGCAAGCAATGCCAAGGAGGTGGAAAGTAGCCCAACTGCAAATGATGAAGAGCCAATTTTTGTTGTAAAAAATAAGTTAGGGCAAATAGTTTTTGCAGTATATCAGGGTAGTGTAAAGATTTTTGTTGACGATATTGCTAAAGGCGCAAAGGGAGGATTTGCTGTGGGCGGTCTAAGCGGGACAAAGGCATCAACAAGTTATTTTACCATTTCGCCAGATAGCGCCCGGATTTACGTTAATGAACAGACTGGAAAGGGCGCTAAAGGCGGGTTCGCTGTAGGTGGTTTAAGTGGAACTAAATCAGCCGACCAATTCTTAAACTTGACTCCTGAGAACTATTTCATTGGTCATCAGTCAGGAAATAATAACACCACTGGAATGTACAATTCTATTTTGGGTTATAGAGCAGCCTACAGCAATACAGAGGGTAGCGATAATATTTTTATTGGGTATCAAAGTGGATATGCTAATAAAGTAGGGTTGAATAATATTTTCATTGGTAAAAGTGCAGGCTTCAATAATGTTGGAGAAATTCAAACACAACCATATTACCTTGCATACGGATCCTACAATGTTTTTATTGGCAATGAATCCGGTTATAACAACATTTCGGGATGGACTAATTTGTTTTTAGGAAATCAGTCGGGTTATGGAAACAAAACAGGTTCGGACAATACTTTTATTGGAAACTTCTCTGGTGAAAACAATAACAATGGATTTGCAAATGCTTATTTAGGGGCATTTTCGGGACGAGCAAATGTTAGTGGTCAGTTCAATGTCAACCTTGGTTTTTACAGCGGAAATCAAAATACGAACAGCAACAATACATTTGTTGGCTCCTATGCTGGAGAAACCAATAGTGGTGGGGGGTATAATACCATGCTTGGGTCAGGAACTGGTCAAAATTCTGTTGGTAGTCTGAATGTATTTATTGGTGCAATGGCTGGTTATAATAGTGGGGGCAGCCAGAATGTTTTCATTGGTTATAATGCTGGATATAACGAGGCAGCGTCATCACGACTCTATATTGAAAACTCCAATTCAACCGCCCCATTGGTTTACGGGGAGTTTGATAATGATGTGGTTAAGTTGAACGCAAAGGTTACCATCCGAGATTTTTATGCACTAGAGCAAGAAAGTATAACTCTTAGTAATGGAGCAATTCTTAGCACCAGTAAGTCAAACGTATTAGTGTCTAGCAGCTCGGCCATTACACTAAATTCATCAACTCCTGTGGCAAACGGGGCAGTAATTGGACAAGTGTTAATTTTAGCGGGAACATCCGACACTAATACTGTTACACTTCCCAATAGTGGAAATTTACAGATAGGTTCAAGTATTGCTCTTGGTCAGAATGATTGTTTGATGCTATTGTGGAATGGTTCAAAATGGATTAAGATATCATATTCAAACAATTAAAACCCCACAATAACTTAATATTGATTAGTATCACTCTTTGATTTTTATTGTTTTTAAGATTACCGTATCTTAATTTTTTATACTTTTATCTTTCAATCCTTTGGGTTATGAAGTATAAATTCTTTTTAGGCATTCTGTTTGTATTAACGCTAACCTCTGCTAGTGCCCAGCAGTTCAACAAATATGGGCATCCGTTGATTACTAATTTTTCTGCAGAGGATTATAATGGAACGGATCAAACTTGGAGTATAGTTCAGGATGATCGTGGTGTTATGTATTTTGGAACATGGGAGAATGGTATTGTAGAGTATGATGGTGTAATTTGGCGCAGAATTTCAATTCCTGATAATAAACCAGTATATTCTTTGACGAGGGGCGATGATGGTTCAATTTATGTTGGAGCTTCTGGGGATTTTGGTTTTCTTGAGCCAACTGTTAGTGGGAATCTTCAGTATGTATCATTAACCGATAGGATAAGTGATTCTTTAAAGCAAGGGTTTACGCATATATTTAAAACCTATTTTTTTAAAGGTAAAACTTACTTTTGCTCTACTACCTATATTTTTGTTTACGATGGTAAATCCGTTGATGCTATATATCTAGGCGATAAAAAAATATTTCCCAATTTTTTGACGTTTATTTGTGTCCACAAAATTTATGTAGCCAGCTTTCTTAAGGCCTTGCTCATATTAGAAAATAAGGATTTAGTGCTTGCTCCAGGTGCCGAGGTTTTT
>CAZTVY010000139.1:0-7376 GCA_964617235.1 uncultured Rikenellaceae bacterium
TATTGGTTGATGAACTTACAGTTTATCAAAACCTATACTACAACGCATCGCTCTGCTTTAGCCATATTGACAAACAGGCGCTTAGTGAGTTAATTGATAAAACATTAAATGATTTTGACCTCGTAGAAGCAAGGAATTTGAGAGTGGGCGACCCACTAAACAAGTATATCAGCGGTGGACAGCGTAAGCGGTTGAATATGGCCATGGAGCTTATGCGTGAGCCATCAGTACTATTTGTTGATGAGCCCACCTCGGGTTTATCGTCAATGTACTCGGAGCGCATTATGCTTTTGCTTAAAAAGCAATCGTTTAAAGGAAAAATCGTTTTTGCCAATATCCATCAACCCTCCTCGGATGTTTTTAAGTTATTCGATAAAATTATTGTTCTGGACCAAGGCGGAAGACCTATATTCCAAGGAAACCCAATGGATGCAGTGGTCTATTTCAAAAAAATGGGAAACTTCCTTAAACCAGAGGAGAGCGAATGTATTACCTGCGGTAACGTAAATACCGATATTATTCTTAGAGTTGTTGAAGCTCGCGTTGTAAACGAATACGGAAAACTTACTCGAAAAAGAAAACGTTCCGCCCGTGAGTGGTACGAACTATACATAAATAACATCGAGAAAAAACTGAACATATATTTACCACCTTGCGTAAGCCCAATTCCGCCTAACAATTTTAAAATCCCATCGCGACCTAAGCAGATGTGGATTTACTTTAGGCGTAACCTCCGAAGTAAGATTGCCAATTCACAGTTTATAAATATCAGCATACTGGCATCGCCAATTCTTGCGGTTATAATTGGGTATTTTACCAAGTACCTACATGGAACACTTACGGATCCTAACGCATATCTTTTCAGCGAGAACGACAACATTCCTAGTTTTCTATTTATGAGCGTTGTGGCCATGATGTTTTTGGGCTTAACCATAAGCGCAGAGGAAATTATAAAGGATAGAAAAATTCTTTACCGCGAGAAGTTTCTAAACCTAAGTTACTTCAGCTATATCAACTCAAAAATTATTGTACTGTTTATTTTTTCGGCACTACAATCGTTAATGTTTGTTTTAATAGGTCACGGAATTCTTGAAATAAATGGGATGTTCTGGAGCCATTGGCTTATACTCTTTTCTACAGCCTTTTGCTCAAACCTAATTGGCCTGAACCTGTCGGCAGCATTAAATTCAGTTGTAGCCATTTATGTTCTTATACCAATAGTACTGGTGCCACAACTCCTATTTAGCGGTGTTATTGTGAATTTTAATAAACTACACAAAACAATTTCGCATCCTGAGTACGTTCCAGTTGTTGGCGATATTATGCTTAGCCGCTGGTCCTACGAAGCACTTTGTGTGCAACAATTTAAAACGAACAAGTACAACCGAGAGTTTTTTGATTTTAACACAGAACTCAGCAATAGCAACTATAATGCCTCGTTTTTAATTCCAAAGTTAAAGTCACTGGTTAATGAGGTTTCTGTTGATTTAACACTAAACAGAAAAACACCTAGAATTGAAAAGGACCTAAATATTATTAGAAACGAGGTAAATCTATTAGAGAAGAACTTTCCTATTCATGGGTTTTCATATCCTAACGTTGATTTTTTACATCCCGAAACCGTCAATGTTGATTACCTCAATATAACAAACCAAAAACTCGATACACTTAAACAGCACTTCAATATTGTTTACAGGGAGGTTATTGAAAAGAGGGACGAAAAGCTTAAAAATCTTGCTGTTAAGTTGGGTAGCAACGATGCCGTTTTTGAGTTAAGTAGGAATTACCATAATAAGGGAGTGGAAAACCTTGTTACCAACCGTAATGAGATTCAGAAAATTGAGGTAGTTGACGATAGATTGATGAGGCGCTATGAGCCTGTTTACGCCATTTCATCGTCGAAAGTAGGGCGGGCACAACTTTTTGCAGCGTACAAACGCGTTGGTAAGTTTTATGTTTCTACCTTTTGGTTTAACCTTTTTGCCATTTGGATAATGACAAGTGTTTTTTACTTGACTCTTTGGAGCGATATGTTTAGGGTAGTTAACAAGTTTGTGGAGCGATTCAAGTTCAGGAAACTTACCAATAGAATATCAAGGTATCTACCAAGCTAAAAGAAAGAGCGGTATTAACTTCCGCTCTTTTTGCCCATTAGTTTGTTTTTGGTATCGATATCGGATTGCTTAACAATATAGGAACTTCGAATTACAGCGTATGCTGAGAAATATCCTATAGCTCCATTATTTAAATTTGTTCGTGCATTTGCAGGAGGAGCACTAAACAAAGGTATTTGAGGTTGAGAACTTGTTTGTATTTCGGTTATAAACCTGAAGTAATCCTCAGGTATTACAGATAACTCCAATGTAACCTTGTAGCCAGGTTTTAGAGTGTCGGGGTCTTCAATAAAATAAAGGGCTGCTCCATTAGTTGAACTTCCATTTATAAGTTTATCGTCCGAGATAATTATATTGTTTAAGGAATCGCTATAAAGTACATCGTTTATGTAAACCTTAAACATATAGAAGTTCTTTTGGTCCTCGGGTTCGTTAGCCCAACCGTTTACATACCAACCATCCCATTGAGTGTTATACAAAACGTTTATTGAGTCCAAGTATTTGGTTTGATAATCTGCATCCAAGGATGGAATTGCTGATTCTGCGGTTAAGTCATATACCACATCATCGCCAACCATAGCAACATTTTCAGCAGTAAGAGTGTAGGTCTTGCCTAGTTCACCATAAACATCGGGTTGTGTGTAGTAGTTCCCAGGTTCAGTAATACTTTCAGTTAAAGGAAAAACATTTACACCATCGGAAATGCTTAGGGTTGCTCCTGATATTAGTTGAGAAGGATTATTGCTAAAGTAATCTGCAGTTTGAACAATTCTAATTTTGTGAGCTATTGTATCGGTAGTAATACTTCCGTAAACCACTATTTTAGGAGGAATACTATCTAACTCAATACTCATTCTCTCGGTACACGATGCAATAATAAACATTAAAATTGCAAATGATATATATTTTATTGCTTTCATATTTTTCATCAGAGTTTATTAAAATTTTAAATTGTAGGTGAATGAGGGAATCATTGGAAAATAAATCATCTCAGCATAAGTTTTATTTGGGTCATCTTTATCCTGAAGGAACATTATTGTCCAAGGGTTTTTCCTGTTATAGGCGTTTATCACTGAGAAGTTCCATTCGCCTTGGAAACGCCTATTGAAATTCTTTTTCGATTTTATTGTCAGCGACAAATCCAAGCGATGATACAGAGGAAAGCGTCCATCATTTCTTTCGGAGTACAGGGGAATAATAACTTTTTCAACCTCGGCACGAGCTACAGGCTTGGAGTAAGCTTTACCAGTTGAAAGCTGCCAGTTAGCCGATAAACTAACCCGTTTGTTGAAATTGTAACTAAAAACAACCGATAAGTTATGGGGTTTATCGTATGAGGCTTTGTATGTATTTCCAAGGTTTACCTCAGGCGTTTCCCTAAATGTTCTGGAAAAGGTGTAACTAACCCAACCATCAAACTTTTCGCGGGCAAAACGTCCGTATAGTTCAAATCCGTAAGAATGCCCTTTCCCAGCACGAATATCGGCCTCTATTTCATCGTTCAGTAACAATTGGGCAAAATCCTTGAAATCTATCAGGTTATCCATTTTTTTGTAGAAAACCTCTGCAGAGGTCTCCAAAGAATTGTCAAGGAAGTTTCTGAAATATCCAACCGCCCATTGGTCAGCAACTTGAGGCTTAATATTTGGCGATGCGGCAAACCACACATCTAGTGGATTTCCTGCACTTGAGTTTGAAGCCTGTTGAATGTACTGAACAGTATGTGAATAGCTAGTTTTAACAGAACTATAATCGTTTATAAGATAGGTTATTCCTATACGTGGTTCTGGAGTGATGTAAGTGTTATAAATTTCTCTTGAACCATAGATTTTTTTGCCAGTTACTTTATAATTATTGTCGAGTATTATCGATTCTGCCTTACCCATATTCTGGAATGCAGAAACTCGTAAACCATACTTAAAAATAAACTTTGAAACTTTTTGTTCATTTGATATATAAGCGGCATGCTCTAACCCATAACTTTCAGGCATTTCCCATCTTTTAATAAAGGATTCTTCATCAGTACCCTTCACAATACCCGGACTAAAGAACAACAACGATGAACTAACCCCGAACTTAATGCTATTGTTAGAGTTGGCATTGTAGGTAAAATCCAACTTGAGGGTAGTTTCTTTCATCTCTGAGTCCCATTGGAATGCATTTGCATCGTTAGAATCGGCGCCCAAAAAGTAGTTATAGTTACTTCTTAGCAGGGTTAAATTCATAAACAGGCTGTTGCCAAAAATATGGTTCCAGCGCGTGGTAAAGGTTTTATTCCCATATCCAAAACCCATCATCCCATTTTTAAATAAATCGCGCCCAAAATAACCCGATATAAAGATTCGGTTATTATGGTTGATTGTATAATTAACCTTAGCATTTAAATCGTAGAAATACATCTTACTCCTTTTCATGTTTTCGTCGGAAAACAAAGGAAAAAACAAGTCGAAGTAGGTTCTTCGGCCTGCAACCATAAAGGAACTTTTATCCTTAACAATTGGTCCTTCCAAAGTTAACCTGCTCGATAGCGTTCCTATGCCACCAGTAACTGCAAATTGCTTAGAGTTACCTTCCTTCATTCTAATATCGAGCACCGATGCCAAACGACCGCCCATTGATGCAGGCATATCGCCTTTGTAAAGTTTTACATCCTTTATCGCATCGTTGTTGAATACAGAGAAGAAACCTAAAAGATGAGAAGCGTTGTAAACAGTGGCCTCATCCAAGAGAATTAAATTGTGGTCAATTGCGCCACCACGTACGCTAAATCCCGACGAGCCCTCGGCAGCATTAACAACACCTGGTAAAAGTTGTATGGCTTTTATAACATCCACTTCGCCCATCAGTGCAGGGATTTGACGTATTTTCTTCATCTCCAACTTAACCACGCTCATCTCCGGACGGGCAACGTTGGCATTAGCCTTTTCGCGCTTAATTACAACCTCGCCAATTTGAACGCTCTCGGGCTGTAATTCAATATCAATCTGGGTTCCTTTGTTTAGCGAAACTTCTTTCTCTATACTGTTGTAGCTGATGTAGCTAAAAACCACTGTATAGTCACCTTTAGGTAAATTTAGCGAGTAGAAACCGTAACTATTGGTAGATGTACCAATATTAGTTCCTTTAATATAAACAGTTGCTCCAATTAATGCCTCGCCAGTGCTAGAATCCTTTAGGTATCCACTTATGCTGTACTTGTCTTGCGAAAAAATTAAGGTAGAACTTAGCGAAAAGAATAAAAGAAGTAGTAATTTTTGAATAGTAGCTCTAATGTTTTGCATTTAATTTTTAATGGTTTGAATTAGTAATAGTTGTTAATCAGTAAGTAACGAAAATACAAATTTACGAGCTCCAAGCATACAAAATGTATACCAACTATTAAATAAAGCTTAAGGGTGAGTTAAATGTGATAAAAATTCTGCATCTGCATCATCAGCCCCAGTGGAAATAACCGCTTGTTATGCACAACTATTTCTTTTTGTGTTTGAATTAATCTAGATGTAGGGTTTATAAGTTTCAATTATGTGAAAGAATAACCATATTGAGCCTATAACATAGAAAAGAACAATATATCCCAATATTTTATTCTTTAACTCTGAGATTTTTGAGTACTCTTTTGCAATTTTTAAGTACTTTTTGTCTCTAATGAATAACAAGTAATTAATTATCAATAAAACAATCATAATTATCGGCATCGAATGAACGTTAAAAATCCCTGTCTTATAAATTTTTGTCAGAACGATGACACTTGTTATATTAAAGAATATTAATATACTCATTGCAATCATAGTTGTCCATTCAGCAATATCTTTATTTGCAGTCTTTAACGATGTTTTATATAATTTAAAAAAAATAACATTGTAAATATTTATCATCGCTTTCGTGTTTGTCATTTATTTGTGCATAACGGTCGGCAGATGCTTACGCTGGGGAGTTAACCGTCAGCGGCGTTATCCGCCGTTAAAAAGTTAGTTAAAGATAGTAAAATTCTGCATCTGCATCATCAGCCCTGGGAGTCTAAACCATGTGTTGTAAGCCGATTTTTCAATTTATCATACTGGCTGTCCATTTCATGTATGGTTCGCATTTGGTCAATAAATACGCCTGAAATTCTTGTATGAAACCCAATGAATATTTTGACCCAAATTTTTTAGTCAATTCTTTTTCGTTTTTATCCATTGACTTATTTATACAATCGTCAACTATCGATTGAGAAATTTTTTCCGTTTTTATTCTTTGCGTCAACAACTCTGTGAAATCAGTCCCAACCTTTTCTGTTGTTGCTGAAATATTTGGAACAGGCCCATTCTTAAACATTGTGATTTGTTGATAAACTTCACAGTCTTTCATTAAATAAAAAGTGATGTTTTGACCTATTATTTTTGAAATTTCAACTTCTGATTTGTCTGTGTATGTTTGCGCATATTTTTTTACCAAAGTTCTTATCAGGTCCTGTTTGCCTTGGTATGTGTCTTGAATTAATTCAAATGCCTTTTTATTAACTGATTCCGAATCTTCTTTAAGATTTACACTCTGTAATTTTGTGCAAATATCTGTCGCAATTTTTTCGACTTCTGATTGTCCAAGACTGTAATTTGTGAGCGTTAACAAGAATCCTAAAATAATAATCAAATGTTTCATATTAAGTGTTTTTTCAAAATGGTTTACAACGCCTGCGGTGTGGAATTTTGGGGAGTTCGTGGACGCTTATCTATCAACTGATAGAAAAACATGCCTGCGAGCAAAGCGCTTGCCATAACAATAAAACCCAATATTTTATACCGCTTGTTAGCGGTTGTTATTTATTATAATGAATCAGTATACCTTTTTAGAATTGTCCCTTTCTTTATCAACCATGCCGCGAAATATGCTCCAGCTCCATCACTATTGTAAGGCATTGATAGAATTAAATTTCCATTTGAATCTTTGTATAGATTTATGTGTTCAAGATTAGGTTCAAATAAATCCTTGTAATATTTATCTGGAAATTCTATTTTTTTTTCATTAACAAATAAGGATATTTCAACAATCTCAGTTTTCGGAATGGAACTATCAACTCCTTTAGGAATTTTATTATCGATGGATATTACAAAACCATTTTTATCTGTTTTTATTATATGTTTCGCTTTATCAAAAAGGTTTGTTTTGAAAACTAGCTTTATAGTATCATTTGTGATGGAAACCATTTTTTTTGTTCTTGTAATATTCCTTGTTGATACACTCTTTAATTTATCAATCAAGATGAAACGACTTTTATGCATA
>CAZTVY010000140.1:0-7316 GCA_964617235.1 uncultured Rikenellaceae bacterium
TCTCGAAAATTTAGAAGTTTGGTTGTTAAATCAGGGTGTAAATGAAGCTTTCGCCCAATTCTTTAAAGTAACGATTTCCATAGGCGTTATTGTAATTTTAGCAATAATTGCGGATTTTGTTGCAAAAAGGATATTCCTAGCCTCAATGGCAAGAATAGCCAAACGTACAGAAACTGAATGGGACGACATTCTTGTTGAGAAAAAGTTTTTCCACCGCTTAGCCCATTTTGCACCGGCTATTGTTTTTTACCTTACAATAGGTGTAGCGCTTTATGATTATTCGCCCAAAGTAACAGTATTCCTACAAGCATTAACCAAAATTTACATGGTTATTGCGGCACTTTTGGTTGTTAACTCTTTTTTAGATACAGTAAACGAAATTTACCAAGGGTTACCTTACGCTAAGAGTCGCCCAATAAAAGGATATTTGCAGGTTATAAAAATCATCCTTTACACATTCGGAGCAATAGTAATCATAGGAATAATTATCAATAAAAATCCCAGTTCAATACTCGTTGGTCTTGGTGCCTCAACAGCAATATTGATGTTGGTTTTCAAGGATACCATAACAGGGCTTGTTGCATCAATCCAACTTTCCGCTAACGATATGCTTAAAATAGGTGACTGGATTGAAATGCCAAACCGAAACCTAGATGGAACAGTAACGGATATAAGCCTAACAACCGTTAAGGTTCAAAATTTCGACAATACAATTACTACAATTCCGCCATTCGCTCTAATCAACGAGAGTTTTAAGAACTGGCGTGGCATGGAAGAATCGGATGGTCGTAGGATTAAGCGTTCCGTATTTATTGATGTTAAAACTATCAAGTTCTGTACACCCGAAATGCTTCATAGATACAAGAGAATCCCTAGCATTAAGGAATATATTGAATCACTAGACATACCTTCTGGCATAGACTATAACGATCAGGCAATGATGCTAAGTGCTGGGATGCCGACGAATCTAAGTATTTTCCGATTCTACATAGAAGCATACTTAAAAACAAACCCGATGATAAATCAGAACACAACTCTTATTGTTAGGCTGTTGCAATCGTTGGAGTATGGCATTCCTTTGGAAATATACTGTTTTACCGAGGATAAAAGGTTTGTTCAATTCGAAAAAATTCAATCCGACGTGCTAGACCATGTTATGGCAGCATTACCAATTTTCGAGTTAAAGGTTTTTCAACGCATGTCAAGCGATGATATTAGGGCAATTGCAAAAGGAAACTAAATGATTAAAATAGAAGATACTCAAAATTCCAGTCAACGACTGGAGTTTTTTTTTGCTTCGAATCAATAAACTTCATATAATTTCCAAGTTTGAACCAATGCTTTTTATATTGATATTCAGAACTTATTTTTGTTAGTTTTCAAACCATAATTACTCAATTCTTCGTAAATTAGGACAACAGAATAGAACAGATATGAATACTCACGAATCATTTATGGATGAAGCCATTAACCTTGCAATTAAAGGTGTTTTGGCTAACGAGGGTGGCCCCTTTGGTGCAATAGTGGTAAAAGATGGAAAAATTGTTGGACGTGGAAACAACCACGTTACATCAACAAACGACCCCACAGCACACGCCGAAGTTATGGCAATTAGGGATGCCTGCAAAAATTTGAATACATTCCAGCTTAATGGCTGCGTACTTTACACTTCGTGTGAGCCATGCCCCATGTGCTTTGGTGCTATATACTGGGCTAGGTTTGATGCCGTATATTTTTCGGGAAACAAGCATATGGCATCGTACCATGGTTTCGACGATGGTTTTATTTATGATGAAATCAACCTCAGCTTCGACCGTCGCCGAATCCCATTTATTCAGGTTAACCCAGAAAAAGGGGTATTACCCTTCCGTGAATGGGATAAAAAGGATAGTAGGATTGATTACTAAACTTCTGTAATTCTAAACTTATGAGTAGTGCTGAATTTGTTTCAGAATCTTATTTTGAGACCCCGAAACAAGTTCAGGATGACAATACATAAGGATATCGAGATGAAAACACTTTCTAAAATTCAAACCTATGCAAACCTCTAGCAAATCTAAAAATGTAGCGTTAGTGCTTTCGAGTGGCGGAGCTAGAGGACTTGCGCATATTGGTGTTATTGACGAATTGCAAGCAAGAGGCTATAACATTACCTCTATTGCAGGCTCCTCCATGGGTGCATTAGTTGGCGGATTACTTGCCGCAGGCAAAATAGATGAATTCCGGAACTGGGTTATAAAGCTGAACAAGAAAGATGTCCTCTCACTCATAGATTTTACGATTACCACAAAGGGTTTTGTTAAGGGCGATAAGGTTTTTGAGCGTATGCGTAAGTTAAACCTTATCCCCGATATTAACATCGAGGATTTACCAATACCCTACGCGGCTGTGGCGGTTGATATTTTAAATAACAAAGAGTGCGTTTTCCAATCGGGTAGTCTTTTAAAAGCCATACGCTCCTCAATTTCAATTCCGAGTGTTTTCACCCCTGTTAGTTTAGATGGCGGTTTACTTGTAGATGGTGGCGTTCTGAATCCTCTCCCTTTAAACCTTGTAAAAAGAAAACCTAGCGACTTGCTGGTGGCCGTAGATTTGAATGCGCTTAACATTTACGAAAAACCAACACTACCCAAGAAAAAAGTTTCAACCGAAAATCAGAACGAACGGTTTGCAGCGCTGATTAAAAAGTGGGACGAACTTTTTGGACACAATAACCCCAAATCAACAAAGGAGAAGAAAGTAACCCCAAAAAGTATTGGTTACTTTGATGTTTTAATGCGTTCGGTACTTCTAATGCAATCGAAACTCACTACATACTCAACAGAAATAACACCTCCCGATGTACTAGTTCCAATATCGAAAGATTCGTCCACTGTATTTGAGTTCTACAAGGCCGAAGAACTTATTGCCTACGGCAAAGAAATGTGCGCTAAAATCCTTGATGAAAAAGGGTTATAAACCACGTTGGCGTAAAGTCTCGTACATAATAATTCCAGCAGATACAGAAACATTGAGCGATTCAATCTTTCCCATTAGTGGTATTTTTACCAATTCGTCGGAGAGTTTCTTAACATCGTAACTGATACCCTTATCCTCTGCACCCATAACTATAGCAATTGAGCCAGTAAGGTTCGCTTCGTAGATGTTTTTTTCGGCTTTTTCGGTTGCCGAAAAAACCTTCACACCATTCTCCTTAAGCAAAGGAATAGTCATTTTTAAGCTACCAACACGGCAAATAGGAATGTGGTGCAAAGCTCCTGCTGATGTTTTAACTGCATCGCTACCAATATTCGCAGAGCCCTTGGCTGGTACAATTATCAAATTAACACCTGCACACTCGGCTGTTCTTACAATAGCGCCAAAGTTACGAACATCAGTAACACCATCCAGAATTAGAATGAATGGGGTTTTGCCTTCGGAAATAATCTGAGGAAGAATCTCCTCCAAATTTTTCAACTCAATTGGCAATGTGTAAGCCACAACTCCTTGATGGTTTTTATCCTTGAACTTATTAAAAACTTCGGCAGGCACATACTGTACTGGAATGTTACTGTATTTTAAGACTGTTTGCAATTCAGAGGCCAAACGACCCGTTAGTCCTTGCTTCACTAAAACCTTATTGAGCTTAACATTCGAGTTAATTGCCTCTAAAACAGAGTGCAAACCATATATAATGTTTTCTGATTCCATATCTTATTCGTTGTTCGTTGATAGTTGTTCGTGTTAAAAAAATAAATAATTATATTACAATGAGTTGGCTTCAATAATTGACCTATTAACTAATTATCTAATTGACTAATTTACGTTTTTCCTGTAACTCCTCATACTCAAACGATAACTTCTCCCACTCCCCCATCATCTCTGACAATTGCTTTTTTGCAGACTCATAGCTGTTGAAAAAGGCTTTATCGTTCAAGTTAATTCCGCTCTGCTCAGGGTTGGCCAATTTGTTATCCATATCGGCAATATCATTTTCGAACTGCGATATCTTCTTTTCCACCTCAGCAATTCGGCTTTCAACCTTTCGAATCTGTTTATCAATCTCCTTGCGTTCCTCCCAAAGGATTTTTTGGTCCGACGCAGTTTTGGTTTCCACATTTTTTGATGCCTCAACCTGTTTCCGCTCCAATTCTTTTAAACTCTCTAGTTTTCGCCTACGAAGGAAATCGTAAATACCACCAATATGCTCGCGCACCTTTCCATCGGAGAACTCGTAAATTTTATCCACTAAACCATCCAAAAATTCACGGTCGTGAGAAACCACGATTAATGTTCCGTCGAAATTCAGCAAAGCATTCTTGAGCACATCCTTTGAGCGCATATCCAAGTGGTTGGTGGGCTCATCAAGCACTAAAAGATTGTAGGGTTGAAGCATCAACTTGGCTAAAGCCAAACGGTTGCGCTCGCCTCCTGAAAGCACTTTTACTTTTTTGTCGACATCCTCGCCACGGAAAAGGAATGCTCCAAGGATATCGCGCATCTTGGTACGCACATCACCCACTGCAACCTTATCGATAGTATCGAGAACAGTTATGGAGTTATCCAACAGCTCATCCTGATTCTGAGCAAAATATCCAATGGAAACATTATGACCAATCTTTGCCACACCATTATAGTCGAGCTCACCAATCAAAATACGACTCATGGTGGTTTTGCCTTCGCCATTACGTCCAACAAAAGCGACTTTTTGTCCGCGCTCAATGCTAAAACTAACATCTTTGAAAATAAGATGATTTCCAAAACTCTTGGCCACACCCTTGGCCTCGCAAACCACATCGCCCGAGCGAGGTGCCGCAGGGAAACGAATGTTTAGGGTTGATAAATCCTCCTCATCAACCTCAATAATCTCCATTCTATCGAGCATTTTTATGCGCGACTGAACCTGCACGGACTTAGTTGCTTTGTAACGGAATCGCTCTATGAAATCCTGCGTATCCTCAATCACCTTTTGTTGGTTACGATATGCAGCCATTTGCTGCTCACGACGCTCCTTGCGAAGTTGAACATACTTTGAGTACGGAACCTTATAATCGTAAGCACTTCCTAGCGATAATTCCACAGTACGTTGAGTAACATTATCGAGAAATGCTCTATCGTGCGAAATTAAAAGCAGTGAACCCTGATAGGTTTTCAAGTAATCCTCTAGCCACTGAATCGATTCAATATCTAGGTGGTTCGTTGGCTCATCGAGTAGTAAAATTTCTGGTTTACGAAGCAGAATTTTTGCCAACTCAATTCTCATTCGCCAACCGCCGCTGAACTCTGTAGTAGGTCTAGTAAAATCTGTACGTTTAAAACCAAGCCCCAAAAGCGTTTGCTCGGCCTGAGCATCGGCAGTTGCACCATCGAGTAATGAATAACGGTCATTAAACTCTGTAAGTTGATTAATCAACCTTAAGTACTCCTCGGAATGATAATCGGTTCGGGTAGCAATTTCATGTCCCAACTTATCAATTTGGTTCTTTATATTGATAGTTTCGGAAAAGGCAAGCAATGTTTCGTCCAGCACGCTACGACCCGATGCCAGAGCCATTTGCTGAGGCAAATAACCTAACCGAATATCCTTAGGCATGGAAATAGCACCAGAAGTAGGCTGAGCCTCTCCTGCAATTAACTTTAGCAAAGTGGTTTTACCCGCACCATTTTTTCCAACAAGTCCAACGCGCTCGCTTTCACTCACCTGGAAACTAATCTCCTTGAACAAATCGAATCCGCCAAAACTAACTGTAACCTGATTAATAGATATCATTCAAACTCAAAAAAAAATTCAGGCAAAGGTAGTAAAATCATTTAGTTAAAGGAAATTAGTTATTAGCTGAGCCAATTTCATCTGATAAATATTTTTTTAAAAAAAATCTTAAACAAAATTATATGTAAGAAAAAAATTATTAACTTAAATTTTTATTTGCTTAGACTTAAATTTTGCTATGGAAGCAATATCTTTAAAAAGTGTTCAACCTTAACGAACCCGAAGTTGAAAAGATTGAAACAATTGTTTTACAACTTTCTATCGTCCGGAATTAGAGGTAGTCTAATTTACGAGGATGTTAGAAAGGCTACGCTCATCAATCTTTTTGCACTATGCGGAATGGTTTACCTCTTGTTCTACAGCTATAGAATGTGGATTCTAGGCGACCCAAAACTATCGCTTATATATATCTACTGCATTGCTGTAATTATACTAATGCAAATTTACCTCCGGATAAGGCGACGAATTCTTTTTGTAAGCCATATACTTGTAATTGGATTATTGTGCTTAGAGTTGTTCTTCCTTTTCCGCAATGGCTCTACTGACCTCAAACTGCCAAGTTATTATGTTTTCCCTGGAATTTACTGGTATTACATTTTCCCTCCATTCTCACTATTCATGCTTGGACGAAGGGTAGGTTCATATTACAACATCGCCTTAATTGGGTTTACAATATTTTTCTTTAGCACTGACTATTTTGATGGCCATCTTTACGACAAAGAGTTTAAAGTTCGGTTGTTATCCGTATTTAGCGCCATCTTTTTCTTCTCATTCTTTTTTGAGTCAATTCGAAGCATAACTTTCAGTGCATTTGAGCAAACTTACAGTAAAAAAACCCAATACCTAAAAGTAATTTCAACGAAAAACAATGCTTTAAAAAGAACCAACCGCGAAGTATCCAACCTTTCCGAGGAACTCAGAACCCAGAATGAGTACCTTAAGGTTTTAAACAAAGAGCTGGTTGACCAAAATGAAAAAATTGCCCTGCAAAACAAACTAATGGAAGTTCAGGGGAGAGAAATTACAGCCCAGCGAGATATGCTTATTCAGCAACGTCAGAGTATTGACGACAGCATACTCTACGCTAGCTATATACAAAAAGCGCTCCTTCCAACAGATGATATACTTAAGGAGAACTTCTCCGACTTTTTTATACTTTATAGACCTAGAAATATTATTGGAGGAGATTTTTACTTCTACAAGAAAATTGATGATAGCATTATAATAGCAGCCGCAGACTGCACTGGACACGGAGTACCAGGAGCACTCTTAAGCATGCTCGGAATTGCCTCGCTATCTGAAATTGTTTATAGGCTTGGGATTACCAATACGAGCGTTATTCTTGCTGAAATGTGCCGCGAAATGCGTTCAATTATAAAACGAAACAATAAGTACGATGCAAAGGATGGTATTGATATAGCGCTCTGTAAAATTAATCTTAACACCAACGAACTTGAATTTTCGGGAGCATACAACCCTGTATATATAATTAGAAACAAGGAATTAATCCAACTTAAAGCAGATAAAATTCCTGTTGGCACATCAATATTTGAAAGAGAACCCAAAT
>CAZTVY010000141.1:0-7207 GCA_964617235.1 uncultured Rikenellaceae bacterium
ATCGGGAACCTATGGCGCTGGAACACGCAGTGACAAAAACTATGTTGACTACTTTGGGAAATCGCGCTCAATGAAAAATGCTAGCGATATCTACACAAAACAACTTAACTTAAAAGTAGATTACAAAAACATTAAGTTTCTAAGTCTGGTTGATGATTACTCTTATGCCCAGATTGATATGTGGGACAAATTCTACCCAGGTCCACCTTTAACGGAAGAGTTTAAAAGTTACTTTGCGCAGTTCTCATACAATATTAACTTTTCCGAAAAATTTCAACTTATCCCTAAGATTAATTACAAATGGCAACAACCATGGAAATTAAGTGCTATTAATGCAGAAAATGAGTATAACAATAATAAAAAGTATAGTAAGTATAGTGGAGGAATTTCCTCAAATTACATCAATAAAAATATATCAATTAACGGAGGTGTAGAAATATCGTTGGACTACCTTAAGCTGCCCTCATTAAGTGATACTCTTTTTGAGGAGACATTTAAAAATGGCAAAGATTATTTATCGTACTCAAATTTTGCAAGTTACGGACAAGTGCAGTATAACTCTAAGTATGCTAATTTCATTGTAGGTGCAAGGTATGATTACTCCAGTGAATTTGGAGATGCATTTGTTCCAAGGTTTGGCCTTACCAAAGCCTACGAAAAATTCCACTTCAAAGCAATGATAAGCCAATCATTTAGAGTTCCTGGTGGAATTTTACCTAACCGACTACCTGAAAATAGCAAGCCATTAGAACCTGAAATTGGAACAAACTTTGAATTTGAACTTGGCTTTAAACTTCCCTATAAATCATACATCACAGTCAACGCATTTGATGTTTCCTTTGATAAAGTTATAATTTATGGCAAGGATACGTCTGGTGTTGGTTTCTATGAAAATCAGGGAAAGATTGGAACTCAGGGATTGGAGCTAGAAATTAAGCAAGTTTTGAGTAAAATTAATACTACAATTAATTTTGCCTATTACAAACGCAAATATTCCGAAACTGATAGTTTATTTTCAGTACCATTAAACTCAAATTACTTCTTAGGATTCTCTCCTATAAGAGTTAATGCAGTAATAAACTATCAAATAAACAATAATTACTCATTGGGATTATCGGGTTCATACTTTGGAAATTACTATGCTTATATAATGATAGATTCCGAAGGTAAAGATATTCTAAGTGAAAAGTCACCATTGATAATGCTGAATATTAACTTCAACATCAGAAGAATATTATTCAATGGCCTATCAGCTTCCTTAGGTATAACAAATTTATTGGCAGCTGACTTTGCTTATGCCCAAACTTACAAAGGGAAACACGGATTACTGCCAGGTCAAGATAGAAGTTTTGGATTTAGAATCACATACGAATACTAACAAAAAAAGCGGGATTATCCGCTTTTTTGTTTACTCCTTATTTTCTTCAACGTCTTCATCCTTCAATAAATCCAGTAAATTATGCGATTGAAGTTGGTTATACCAAGTAATCATCTTTTTAATATCGCTGGTATAAACCCTATCTCTATCAAAATCGGGAAGAACTTTTCCAAAATACTTCACAATTTCCTTTGGGTCGGATTTTGGGTCAATTGCAGGTTTACCCTCTTCTAAAACTTGAATTTTTTGAAGCACTTCACGTAGTGAAATTTCACCAGAATCAGTAAACACAGCTATATCCGACAAAGCGCTTACTTTTGCAGTAACAGGCACATTCATTTTTTTTCCATCAATTAATGATTCCACAATAATGCCCTGACGACCCTGCGATACAAATTTAAATAGTCCAGAATGACCTGAAATAGAGATTATTTCCTTCAATGTTGTTTCCATATATCGTAATTATTAATTAATACAAATTAAATTTAAAAAGTTGAAACTATAAAACCTATTGATAAAAGTGTCACTATTAAATTTTTAAACAACACTTAATCAAGTAGTTATTTCTTTATTGGCTTTAAATCAATATAATGACATTTTTTGCAAAATTCTGGGGTTATATTCTTAAACCATAATTCTCTCCAATTAATAAATTCATTGGAATTCAGAATATCTATCAAATTTAAGTCTTTAAGGTTTCCAAAGTTTTTTTCCTTAGGGAAAGGCTTGGCACAGCAAGGTGTAATATACCCATCGAAAGTTACGTAAAAGTGAGTCCAAGGGAAAAAGCACTTTTTAAAACCACTCTCCTCCTCAAAATTGCGTTTTGTAACAATAACATGCTTTGTTTGAGCCACTACATTCTCAAGTTCATCCAATGCATTCAAAAAATCAGGCGACTTATAGAAATCATAGTACTCCACAGGAATCTCTGTAATTGATGCAAGGTTTAGTATTGTGAAGTCAACATAGCTAACACCAACACTCTCTGCATACTTTACCATATCGGCCATTTGAGTAAAGTTTTCCTTAGTTACAACCATATTTATCATTAAGTCGGTAGAACTACTCTGGCATAAATCCGATAGGATATGAAGATTATTATTTAAAGTATCAAAGTTTGAGTTCAGCCTAATGGAGTTGTAAACCTCATTTAGGCCATCAACCGAAATTTGAATGGTGTCAAGTTTGCCAATTAAGGGCTTTACTTTCTCTATAAAGTTAGGTAAAACAGCATTGGTGGAAACCGATATAATAACCCCCTTATTTTTTGATTTAATATAGTTGACAATCTCAAGCAGGTTACTATACATAAAAGTTTCGCCCATACCCGTTAGTCCAATTGAATCGAGGTATGGGATTTTCTCATCTATGATTTTCTTAGCCAACTCAATACTCATCCGCCCTTTATCCATATCTTTTCCATACTGGTATTCCCTAGGGCATATTGTACAGGAAAGATTACAATGATTGGTTAACTCAATCATTAAAGTGGACGGATATGACACCTTTGTAGATTTTGAAATCTTATAAAAAAAGTGCTTGACTTTATTTTTAAGGTATGATGATAAAAATTTGTTTTGAGGCAAGTAGTAGGCCCTTTTAAGGGCTTTTTTCAATCTACGTCTATTCATTTATCATCCTAATTAAATCCGCGCTCTTTCTTGATTTTCTCGTATGCCTCATTTACCATCTTGAACTTTTGCTCGGCGGCAACTCTTACATCATCGCCCAAATGGCTAACCTTATCGGGATGATGCTTAATAGCCATTTGCCTATATGCCTTTTTAATTTCTTCGTTTGTTGCAGCGGGGGTTACCTCAAGTATTGTGTAATACTTATCGTTATCGGGAATAAACATTGCCTTAATAGAGTCGAAATCGGCATTGGTTAAACTCATATGCTCGCCAATTTCTCTTAGAACCTTTAACTCTTCAACACTAATTACACCATCGGCTTGGGCAATGCCAAATAAAAAATGAAGTAGTTGCAAACGCGAGTGATAATCAACATTTTCTTTAATCTGATAGCACACATCTTTTAATGGTACAGATTGTTTAAGCATGTCGCGAAGCAGAATCATTGCTTCACGGGCAGCATCGGCACCAAAATTTTTAAGAAAATAACCTTTAACAAAATCCAATTCCGACTTCAAGACCTTTCCATCGGCCTTCATTACAGCGGATGAAAGCACCAACAAACTAACCAAAAAACCATTACGACTAGATTCTCCAGTATAAATTTTGGTTTCTACACTATCGAAAATTGAACCAATTGCAAAACCAATAATTCCGCCAATAGGACCAAAAATAACCCAGCCTAGTCCTCCTGAAATCCATTTTCCGTACTTCGCCATTCTGCTATAACTTTTTTAAATTCTCAATAATTCTTATTAACTGAGGTGTAACTAATTCCTTTCCGTCATTATTTATAATATAATCTGCCAACTTTATTAACTCATCCTGCGATGCTTGGTTTGCCATGCGACTTTTAACATTATCGACCGTAACATTATCTCTATCAATCACACGCTGTAAGCGAACTTGCTCAGGAGCAACTACCAAGATAGTTTTATCTAGTAATTTATGAAGTCCACTCTCAAAAAGAATAGCTGCTTCCTTAAAGATGATTGGAGAGTTGGAAAAACTAGTCCATGATTGAAAATGTTCAATAACAGCAGGATGAACAATGCAATTGAGTTTGGCAAGTAATTCCTTATTATTAAAAACTAATGATGCTAACCGTTGCCTGTCCGGTTTTCCTGAACTATAAATATCATTTCCAAAAAGATTTGATATGGCAAGAATTACATCACTATCAGTTTCGATGATTTTTTTTGCCTCTACATCAGCATAGTATACAGGGTACCCCAACGCCTCAATTACTTTACAAACCGTTGTTTTACCGCTACCAATTCCGCCTGTTATTCCAACCTTAAGCGTCATTTTGATTTGAGGATAAAATCAACATATTTAGGTTGAAAATCGATTCGAGCCACATAGTCAGGACTTTTCTGAACCGAGATTCTAATTTTACCTCCCGATATTGCATCGGAATCGCTAAAGTCACAAACAAGTTTGAACTGATTTGGTTTAAGCTGAAAGTATTTGCTCACGGTTACATTACATTTTATAGTCACCTTTTCGGGGAGCAATATAACCTGTGTTTTTTCCGGTACATTTAGGGGAACTATTGGCACATCGAGTGTTGTTTCCGTAAATTTTTCGACAGGAACTTCAACCGCAACAGTATTTTGTGAGAATGAAACCTGCTGAATAGAAGATAACAAAGCTTTTTCCTTATGGGTTTGCGAAATAAGATTTAGGCTAATTGGAACTGTATTAACTTCGTTAATAGTATCGAGAATTGAGCGAGGACCTGTAATTGTAATGGTCTGTGGACTAACTTTTATGTTTCCTGCAAGCATATGCTGGTTGGCATAGGTTGCCGTAATAATTGGACTAATCTTTACTACCTTATCTACCACATTAGCCATACTAAAGTAAAGGGTATCGGGCTGAATTCAAAGCAAAATGATAGCGTCGCTAAGCTGCGGAACAAAAGAGCTCAGTTTATTACTTAACATTAAAAAGTACTCCGAGCCATTGGAGTTTGAATTCAACTTAGCCCCTTTTAAACTAACCTGAAGTGGGCTAAGCAATGCCATTGCTTTATATCGCAACAAGGTGTAACCGTAAGCCTTTACTCGTAGTTGAATTGTACGCGGGGGGTCTCCTACAATTACTTTTCCTTTAGGTGGATTAACAAGTTGAACTGGATAATCGAGGTCGGTAGTATACTCATGGCTTAATTTGATTAAGAACCACAGTACCGTTGATATAAATAAAAAGAATAGAAATATAGCGAGACGCTTGTTAAGTTTAGCTTTCTCGCGGTTAACAACTAAATTGAATTGTCTGAGTAAACTTGAGTCCAATTTTTTATAAAAAAATTACAGGATTCAAAGTAAGTAAATTACAATGAATCCTGTAAATATAATGAAAAAAATCTTACTATCGAGTCTGAATATCGCTTGCGTCGCGAATAATTGTGCTCTTAATAACTTTTACGGTTGCATTAGTATCAATCTCAACAAGAGCATACTCTTCCTTAATTTCAACTATTTTACCATAAATACCACCAGCAATAATTACCTTATCGCCTTTTGCTAAAGACTCCTGGAATTTACGAAGTTCTTTCTGACGCTTCATCTGTGGACGAATCATAAAGAAGTAGAATACCACGATGATTAGACCAAACATTAAAAAGGTCATCCAAGGATTTGCCTGTTGTTGCTGCAAAATAATAAAAAGTAATGATTTCATATTCAATAATTTAAATTGGTTTCTGATTAAAATTCACGATGCAAAGTTATAATTTATTTTAAACTAACCGTTACGCCCCTCTACCACATTGGCCTTTATTGTGACAGATTTGTCCATTATTGGGGAGTTTGTTCGCAATGTAACAGATTTATACTGAGACCCGTACCAACTTTTACTATCAAAAACAACCTCAATCAAACCCTCCTCGCCTGGCTTCAGAATCTTACTGCTAAGTTTCGAAGTTGTACAACCACAGCTAGGAATCACATCCTTTATAATCAAAACTCCATCGCCAGAGTTTTTGAATTTAAATGAATGCGATACAACCTCGCCGCTGGTTATTGTTCCAAAATCGAAAAAATCCTCGATATACTCCAAGTTTGCCGATTTTGAGGAATCAGTCTCAACAGCATAGTCCTTTGTTTCGCTACTGCCCGATGAGCACGAAACTACTGTAACTATAAAAAGCAGAAATACCGAGTAAGCGATTCTATGGTACATAAAAGTAACTTTAGAGTTAATCCTGCATATCTTCCTCGGCAGAAGCAAGGCGAATATCATCCTCGCCAACCAAACCTCTGCCCAACTTTACAAACTGATTGTTTT
The DNA here is from genome assembly GCA_964617235.1 of uncultured Rikenellaceae bacterium. GTDB lineage: Bacteria > Bacteroidota > Bacteroidia > Bacteroidales > Tenuifilaceae > SB25. The sequence goes on from CAZTVY010000141.1 coordinate 6,310, forward strand.
TGCGTAGGGTCAAGATAATCTTATCGAGAATACCATTTATAAAGGTACTACTCTGCTCGGTGCTGTAGAATTTTGCTATCTCAATATACTCGTTGAGTGTTACCTTAACGGGAATTGAAGGGAATTCCATAATCTCCGTAATGGCCATTTCCATTATCAGAATATCCATTCCAGCAATACGGTCAACCTCCCAGTTTTGGGTATACTCCTCAATCAACTTAACATTTTCGGTGTGGCGAAGCACTACCTTACGAAGCAACTTCTTGGCAAAATCCTCATCGTCCTCGTTACGGAACATCGGCATTAACTCGGCTGACTCATCGGACGATTCGGTAAGTTTTTTAACCGTTTTGGTTGCCATACTAAGTACAAACTCTAAATCGTCGTTCCAGTAGATGCTTTGCTCCTCAAGGAAGTTGTTGAAATCCTCCAAATCGCCAAGTTCGCGTTGCAGCAAGTTTAAAACCAACTGCCTATCTTCGGTGAACTCAACGGTTTCGGCATTCATATACTGATTGTAGTAATCAGCAGTAATAAATTTATTGAAAATATTCTTTATTAATTCGGGATGATGACGCCAGTTTAAGCGGTTCTCGGTTGAGTAATTTATTAAACTCTGGTTTATTCGGAGCTTATCGATTAACTTGTTATCAACAAAACGGGTGTTGGGGTTTAACTCTTCGGGTGAAGGACGTAGCTTCTGCCTGCCTAAATCAATTTTGTTCTGAGCAAAATCGACTAACTCCTCAGGGAGCATTAACAGTAAATGGTACAGTTGATAGGATTTTTCGATACTAAGGAATAGTTCCTTTTCGAGATTATTTAATGAATCGTTTTCGCTACGGAAATGAGCGAAGAGAACCTGTAGAATCTTAATTCGGAGTAATCGTCTGCTAAT
>CAZTVY010000142.1:0-7201 GCA_964617235.1 uncultured Rikenellaceae bacterium
CTGACTAAACTTTAAAATGTTTTAGCTTAAACATATTTATGAGTTATGACAAAATGGTTACTTTTGCAATACACAATCAATTCAGAATTTATGATACAACGAATACAAACAATTTACCTCTTGGTAGTGGCTTTTCTACTTGCATTTTTCTTTTTTGTGCCCTTTTCAACCTTTGTTGTAGAACCACAAATGGCGAAGTACCTTTTTAATGTATCCGGATTGTCGTCTGAGACTATTAATGCCGAGAATGTTTATAATACTTGGCCGTTATTGATACTATCGATTGTTGTATTTGGCATAGATATGATTACAATTTTCATGTATAAGCGCAGAATGATTCAAATAAGGCTTTGTATAATTAATACAATTTTATTGGTTGGAATGCAAGGTTTACTTTACTACTATGTTGTTACAGTTAGTAAGTTGCTTCCTGCAAATCCTTCGTATAGCATTATCTTCGTATTCCCAATTGTGTCGGCAATACTTTCCTTCCTTGCATTACGTTCAATAGCCAAGGACGAGGCATTGGTTCGTTCATTGGAACGTTTAAGATAAGGTTACTTATTTCCTTTTATAAAGACAGTAAGGTAAAGCGCAACACCTAAGGCAACAGTCCCAGATATAATAAAAACAGGTGTTGCTCCAAATTTAAACCAAATTAATCCTGCAAGAGAACTTGCAACGAGAGTTGCGATGCTTTGCAAGCTGTTGAAAAGTCCGATTGCCGTGGCCGTTTTTTCCCTGTTTACTAAGTTTGATATCCAGGCCTTCGATATTCCTTCTGTTGAAGCTGCGTATAGTGCATATAATCCAAAGAGTGTAGCAAGTGTTGTTAATTTACTCGATAAGCCAAAAAGCAAGTAAACAATTCCAAAAATTGTAATACCAAAGATTAGAACCTTTTTCATTCCAATTTTATCGGCTAAATGCCCCATTGGGAAAGCTAATATTGCATATACAAGATTGTAAAAGATGTAAAGTGAAATCATTTGCATATCGGAGTAACCTTGTTCTTTCACCATTAAAAGTAGGAAAGCATCTGAACTGTTGAATAGTGTAAATGAAACTAGACCAATAACTAGCATTTTGTAATTTTTGGGTGATTGGTTCCAGTAACGAAAAAAACTAAAAAAACCAATGTTCTTTTCCTTAGGATTTTTTGCTATTGTTTTGTCCTTTAAAAATAGTGTAAGGGCAACAGCAATTAAACCCGGTGCAAAGGCTATGACGAAAAGCCATTTATAGTTTTCAGGATAGAAATAAAGGTAAATTAACGCAAGAATAGGACCAATGGCGGCTCCTAAGGTATCCATTCCCCTGTGGAAACCAAAAACTTTACCTTTTGTTTCGGGTTTAGATTCATCGCTTAATAGCGCATCTCGGGCGCTATTGCGTATACCTTTACCCAATCTATCAATAGTTCTTGCGCTGAAAATCCATATAGGGAAAGTAAATAAAGCCATCATAGGTTTCGAAATGGCGCTTAAAAGGTATCCCCATTGAATAAAGGAAACTCTTCTTCCTAAATTGTCCGATAAGTTTCCAAAGTAACCTTTGCTTAACCCTGCAGTTGCTTCAGCAACTCCCTCAAGAACACCAATAAGTAATACGGAAAAACCAATTGATTTTAAGAAGACTGGCATTACAGGGTAAAGCATTTCGCTGGCAATATCTGTAAATAGGCTTACGAATGAAACAAGAATTATTGTTTTGGTTATAAAATTTTTAGCCATAGTTTTTATTTATATGGATTGTAGCCTTTCTCTTCCAAAATTATTTTTAAGTCAAAATAAACCTTTATTTAAAACGTTTATCAAAAAGGTTACAAAAAGTGTTAAATTTTTTTCAACTAATTTCACTTTTAAATCTAAATGTTACTTTTGATTTAAAATTTTATTGTTTCACTAAACATTTTAACTTAAATGATTAAGAGCATTAAACTATTTTCATCTGCTCTATTGGCCTGTTTAATGGGCTTTAGTGCAATGGGACAGGGTCAAATAAACTGGAATATGCCTGTTCCCATGGATCAAAACTTCCGTTATGGTAAACTCGATAATGGGTTGACCTATTACATTCGTAAGAATGCAGAACCCAAGCAACGTGCAGAGTTTTACATTGCACAAAATGTAGGTGCAATTTTGGAAGAGGATAGCCAGAATGGCTTGGCTCACTTCCTTGAGCATATGGCTTTTAATGGAACCAAGAACTTCCCCGGCAAAGGTATTATTAACTATTTTGAAACTAACGGCGTTAAGTTTGGCTATAATATTAATGCATTTACATCGCTTGATGAAACAGTTTATAACCTTTCTGATGTGCCAACAACCCGTGAGGGGATTATTGACAGTGCATTGTTGGTTCTTCACGATTGGTCAAGTTTCATTACTCTTGATCCTCAAGAGATTGATAATGAAAGAGGGGTTATTCGTGAAGAATGGAGAACCGGTAGAAGTGCTGAGCGTAGAATGTACAAGCAGAATATGGCTACAATCTACAAAGGTTCAAAATATGCAACTCGCGACGTTATTGGTGACATTAATGTAATTAACAACTTCAAGCATCAAGAAATAAAAGATTACTATGCTAAATGGTATCGTCCAGATTTACAATCCATAATTATTGTTGGTGACATTGATGTAGATAAGATAGAGCAGAAGGTTAAGGCCATGTTTGCTGATATTCAAAAACCAGTTAACCCTGCTACTCGTGAGTTCTATCAATTACCAGATAATGATGAACCATTGGTAGGTATTGCTTCTGATCCAGAAGCCCGCAACACTATTCTTTACCTTTACTATAAATATGATGCTACTCCTAATGACCAAAAAAATATTGGCTACTTAAGAGCAGAAATGATTAGAGATTTAATTTCAACCATGATTTCTGCCCGTTTAACCGAAATTACACAAAAGCCAAATCCTCCATTCGTGTTTGCTGCTTCAGGTATGGGCAGTATGGTTCGCACTAAGAGTGCTTTTATGTTCTATGCAGCACTAAAAAATGAGGGTATGCTCGATGGTTTTAAAGGACTTGTTCGTGAAGCAGAGCGAGTTAAGCAGTTTGGTTTTACTGCATCGGAACTAGATAGAGCAAAAGCGGATTATCTCCGTAACCTAGAGAACCAATTAAAGGAAAAGGATAAACAGAAGAATGAAGCATACGTTTGGCAGGCCGTAAATAATTTCCTAGAGGCAGAGCCTATTCCTGGGATTGATTTTGAATACGCTTTTGCAAATGGCATTATGCCAACAATTACAATTAACGAACTTAATGCTTATACAACAAAATTAGTTACCGATAAAAATATGGTAATTACTGTTATGGGGCCTCAAAAAGAAGGCGTTGTTCTTCCAACAGAGGAAGGCATCCTTGCTTCATTGAAAGAGGTTAAAGCAGAAAAGATTGACGCTTATGTTGACAATGTTTCTACAAAGCCATTGGTTGAAAATGTTGCAAAACCAGGTAAAGTAACTAAAGTAAATGCAAATAATGTATTCGGAACAACTGAAATCGTTTTGAACAATGGAGCGAAGGTTGTTTTCAAAAATACTGATTTTAAAGAGGATGAAGTTTCTTTAACAGCATTCAGCAATGGAGGTTACTCTTTGGCCGATAATAAAACTTTACCTTCAGCAACTTTTGCTACTCAAATTATTAGTAATGCTGGTGTTGGTGAATTCTCAAAAACCGACCTTGATAAAATGCTTGCAGGAAAAATTGTTAACGTTCGTCCTGTTATTGGTGAAGATTATGAGGGTATTAGCGGTAGCGCATCGCCAAAGGATTTTGAAACTATGCTCCAACTTGTTTACTTATACTTTACAGCGCCACGCGAGGATGTTGAGAGTTTCAACACCTATATGGAGCGTATGAAAGCGTTTATGGCAAATGCATCGGCCGATCCACGTAAAGCATTTAGCGATAGCATTACCATTGCAATGGCCAACAGAAACCCACGAGTTATGCCTCAGGATTTGGAATACTTGAATAAAGTTGACTATAAAATGGTGATGGATTTCTACAAAAATCGTTTTGCTGATGCTTCAGATTTTACATTTATTTTCACTGGTAATGTGAAAGCTGAAGAGGCTAAACCATTGGTTGAAAAGTATATTGGAGGTTTGCCTACTGTTAAACGCAAGGATGTTGCCAAGGATAATGGCGTTAGAGCACCTAAAGGTAAAGTATCTAATTTCTTTAACAAGCAATTACAAACTCCAAAATCATCTGTATACATTGCATTAACTGGCGATGCTCAGTATAATTTAGAAAATATGGTGTTGGTAAGTTACATCAACTCAATTCTTCAAAATCGTTACCTTGAGGAAATTCGCGAGAAAGAAGGTGGTACCTATGGCGTAAGTGTAGGTATGTCAATTGGTGATTTCCCAACTCAGTCCTATGTGTTGAGAATGATATTTGATACTGACCCAGAAAAACGCGATAAACTGATTGGCATTATCTACTCTGAGATAGAGAAGATTAAGGTTAATGGTCCACTTGAGGAAGATGTAAACAAAGCAAAAGAGTTTATGCTTAAGCAGTACGACCAAAATCAGCGTGAAAACAGATACTGGTCAGGTGTTATTCGTGAGAAATATGAGTCAGGAATTGACAAGCATACAACTTACTTAGATGTTGTTAAATCTGTTAACGTAGAAAAGGTTAAAGCATTTGCTAACAAGATGTTCAGTCAAGGCAATATTATTGAGGTTGTAATGTCCCCCGAAGAGCAGAAATAATCTATAATTAATATTTGTAAACAAAGGGTGTCCTAAGGGGCACCCTTTTTGCTTTATTCGGAATGATTGAAAACATTATATTTGTAACATCAATACCAATTGCTATGAGAAATATTTATTTAACTCTTTCATTCTTATTATTAGGCTTTATTAGTTCTGGTCAGAATAACAATACCCTGAATCTAATTTTTGTGGGCGATGTTATGGGGCATTCACCCCAAATAAACTCTGCTTACGATGATGAAACAAAGAGCTATAATTACGATAGTGTTTTTACCAGAATGAAAGGTGTTTTCTCCTATGCCGATATAACTATTGCAAACCTTGAGGTTACATTGGCTGGCGAACCTTACTCAGGATACCCACAGTTTAGTTCGCCCGATAACTTGGTTGATGGATTGATGAATGCTGGTGTAGATGTATTGGTTACAGCCAATAACCATTCGGTGGATAGGGGCAAAGATGGTATTATTAGAACAATAGATGTATTATCACAAAAGGGAATACCTCATACGGGAACTTTTAGGGATTCGGCTCATAGAGAAACAATAAACCCTTTGATTATTGATAAGAATGGTTTTAGGCTGGGTTTGCTGAACTATACCTATGGAACAAATGGAATTCCTGTTCCATCGCCTGTAATTGTAAATTTAATCGATACAGTTTTAATCCGTAAGGATGTCGAAAAAACAAAGGCACTTGGAGTTGATGAGGTTATTGTTTTCATCCATTGGGGCAACGAGTACGAAACAAATCCATCCAAAACTCAGATTAAACTTGCCGAGTTTATGAAAGGTTTGGGTGTTCGTATCATTATTGGCTCACATCCTCACGTTGTGCAGCGTATGGAAGCAACATTTGATACCGATAGCACAACTGGTCAGGTTGTAGTTTACTCATTGGGGAACTTTGTGTCGAACCAGCGTAAGCGTTATTGCAATGGCGGTGTGGTTACTTTTGTTCAGTTATCGAAGAATAAAGTAGGCAAAACACAAATTACCAATACTGGTTATATCCCAGTTTGGGTTCATATTCCTTTCAGAGATTTAAAGCGGTTGTATCAGGTTCTACCTGTTTCCGAGTATGAGTCTGTTAGTAAGCAATACTTTAGCACAGCTGACGATTCCTTGTTTACCGAATTTAAAACCGATACATACAACCTGATGAATACACAAAATGTAAATTTCCCTGAAATAAAGTATCAGGAAGGAAAGTGGTTATTTCCAGAATCGCAAACAGTATTACCGTTTTTTAAGAATCCGCTAGTAAATCCCTAACCACTACCGATGCAATAAAACAACCAAAGATTGGAGGCATATAGGAGATAGTTCCTACTGTTGTTTTCTTATTGGGTTCACCCTCGCAGGGGCGAGTTGCATTTTCGGGAACCTCTTCGGGGGAGTAAACTACCTTTATACCATTTCTAATTCCTAATCTATGTAATCTTTTACGAAGAATGCGTGCAAGAGGGCAGTTGTGCGATTCAGAAATATCGGCAATTTGAACCTTTGTGGGGTCAAGTTTTCCTCCACTTCCCATAGAACTTACAACTCTAAGTCCATTTTTAAAGGCATCGTGAATTAGGAAGATTTTAGGGGAGAGGGTGTCTATTGCGTCAACAACGTAATCGTAATGTTGCGAAAGAACTTCCTTCATCCTATCATCGCGGAGGTATTCCTGAATGATGTTTAACTTCAAGTTTGGATTTATATCCAGTAATCGTTTCCCAAGGTATTCTGCCTTGGGTAAGCCTATGGTGCTATTTAGTGCAGGAAGTTGTCTGTTTATGTTGGTTAGATGAATTGTATCGCCATCGACTATGGTCATTTGACCAATGCCAGCCCGGCAAATTTGCTCAGCGGCATATGCTCCAACACCTCCAAGGCCCACAATTAAAACATGCTTGTTTTTTAATTTGGCTATATGTTCTGCTCCCAACAGTAATTCTGTACGCTCTAACCAGTGCATAGTAGTTTTTTATAAATATTCGGCAAATATCAGAAAAGATATAAGATTTTAAAAATGTATCGAGGCGAGGAGTGATAACTATCTTTCTGGATAAAATTGGGTTAATTATTTCTCAATTCCTTCGAAATGACAAATGTGACGCAATAATCAAGAATCTTACTTATTGAAGAACTCAGCGAAATTTCTCTCGTTTTGTTGGAGTAGTTCTTCAACAGGCATATCTAGGATATCCGAGGCAGCGGAGTAAACTTCGCCTATTGGCATTTCGGAGGCATCAGTCTCGAAGAATAGCCTATTCAACGGAACCATAGTTAACGATTCTGCTAGTTCTGGTGTAGGGTCTACAAGGATTGACCCGAACGATATGTAGTAATCTTGGCTTATTAATTGCTTTGCAATATCGGCTTTTCCTCTGAAACCATGAATTGCTTTCTTAACAGTTTTAAAATCTGGTTTTGAGAGCGCTTTTACCAGCTCGCTCCAAGCCC
>CAZTVY010000143.1:0-3999 GCA_964617235.1 uncultured Rikenellaceae bacterium
TGAAAAGCAGGATTTTTTTCTCGCGCCAAAAGTTAATGACAGCACTAAAGGATTATGAATAATCTTCTTAGCAATAAATACTTAAAAGCTCGGTTTTACACCGGGCTTTTTTATTTCGGCAAACCGTAATCCTAATTTTTTGTATATTTATCATATTAAACAAACATTTAATAAAAGTTTGAGCTGTTTTTATTTAATTTTTGATTTGGATTGCTAATATTGTATAAACCTAAAACCTGATTGTATATGCAAGTAAAAGGAACCGCTGTAAAAACAATCCCAGAATTTATAAAAGATAAGCATTCCGATAAGTATAGTGGATGGTTTAACCAACTCCCCGAAAAATCAAAGGCAATATTCCAAAAGGGTGTTGCAGCCCCAAACTGGTATCCAATTGAGGACGCAATAATCACCCCTACCGCACTGATGTCGATGCATCTGTATGGAAACGAAAAAGATGGAGCATGGCAGTGCGGACGATACAGTGCAGATATTGCACTCAATGGTGTTTATAAAATTTATGTAAAAATGAGCTCCCCTGGTCATATTATTGATAGAGCAGGCCGTGTACTACAGGCATACTATGAACCCTCGGAAATAACTGTTGTTGGCAGAACAGACAAGAGTGTGACGCTTCACCTAGTTAAGTTCCCAAAACTACACAAGGTTATAGAGTATAGGTTTGCTGGATGGATGGAACGTGCGCTAGAAATTTCGGGCTGTAAAAACATTAAGATAGATATACCAAAATCACTCACAAAGGGTGATAATCTCTCGGAATTTAAGATAACTTGGGATTAATTAGCAATCATAAACTAAAAGGGCTTCGAGTTTTCGAGGCCCTTTTTTCGTTTAAATAATCATTTAATTGATTTTTTTAATGCTGATTTTCAGGCGATAAGAAAATTTTTCAAAAAAAAGTAAAAAAAGGGGGTAACAATTCTGCATCGTTTCGGATATAGTTATAGAATCCGGGAATAGGGTATCACATAATTTTTAGAGCCGAAAAACTATGTTAGTACCTTAATCAACATCAATACCACCCTATTCCCTATTCTTTTCTTTGAAATAAGAGGATATACCAAAGAGGGAATAGGAACCATTCAAGACCTTAAATAAACTATTGTTGTTAACCTTTTGCCCATTATAGAAAACCCATTCCCTCTTCCTCTTTTTCTATGCTAATCAATTTTCGGCCAAAATCTGACGCATACATTTTCGCACTAGGGTTTCCTTTTTGAAATCGGATATATTTAAATGCTTTAGGTTATCAACTATTCGGGGGGTAACTTTGCGTTCAATTTCAATAGCAATATCGAAGGGTATACTTTCATAATCGTTAAGAAATTTATAGTAATACTCCTCGGATAAGAGTTGGTTTAGCTCAGCTTTCACAGAACACGCAATACCTTCAACATCCACCAATGCATCTTCTACAAGAATCTTTGCATTAATCGTATTGTCGCACTCACTTAAAGGCAACCTTTCAGAGCATTCCGAATTTTTCTGGCTCAACAATTCCTGAACTAACGATAGCAATGGCATAGGGCTTTAAAGTATTAAATGTTATTGATTTAAAATTTAAGACAAACATCCGATGAACTTTTCGTTTTATTTTACGTACACATTTAACAGGAAAAGGCTTAAATACACTTACGATATTATTTAATACTTTTTGAGTAAGAATTGTTACCCCAAAAAATGAACTTTTTTCAAAAAAACAGGCATTCAATGTTTTATATCATATTTTTGATTTTTTCTTGATGTTTTTTTTGCCTCATTTGACCGATATTACATATTTTTGTTAAAATCACCTAAGGTTTTCCCATGCAAGAATACACGGACAGCGAAATAATAGATTGCCTAAAAAGAAGACAAAACGAGGTTGTCCGATATCTGTTTGATAGATACCTGCCAATGGTACGTCTTATGGTTTATAAAGCGGGCGGAACACCCGATGAGGCCAGAGATATATTCCAGGATGGACTAATAATTATGATTGAAAAGATAGACCAAGGCGATTTTGTCCTTACTTGTAAGTTTAAAACATACCTTTTCAGCGTTTGCAAGAACCTTTGGCTTAAATTACATGAAAAGAAAGAGGCCGCGGCAAACTACCTAAATAGACGACTCCAAGAGGATGATTTTGTGGAAATTCCTGACGACTACGACCAAGAGGTTTACCAAAAAATAATTCTTGAGGTATTTGAAACACTTGAACCCGCTTGCCAGCAGATTCTGAAACTTTACTGGCAAGAGTTTTCACCAAAAGAGATTGCAGAAAAACTGGGACTTACCTATGGCTACGTGAAGAAAAAGAAATGCGAATGTCAGCAGACACTGCTTTCTAGAATTCAAAACCACCCAGACTTTAAAATGATTAAAAGAACTGAAAATAGCCTTCTTTAACCCTTATAACTTCCTTTATGAACAACTCCATTAAATACGTTATAGACTATAAGGACGGAAATCTTTCCAAATCGGAAATGTTGAAGTTTGAGGATGAACTTGCAAAAGATAAAGACCTCAGATTTGAATTCAACCTGCTAAATTCTGTTGATAAAGCAATGCGAGCAAAGCTCGACATTGAAGATGTGAACGAAGATATCAACCTTAAAGACATAGACAACGAGTCGAAAAAAGTTGTGGCTGAATACAACAACGAGTCGGCAAAGCATAGCGATATAAAAGCATTTATAAGCGAAGCTTTAATGACCGACGAGGAGAAGGAAATTGCTCAAATTGAAAGCGAAATTAACGAGAAGGGTGTTGACAAGATAACTGCTGGTTGGGTTCAAGATTGGAATAATAGTCAAACAGGCTTTGCTAGCATTAAGCACAAAGAGGTAACTCAATATGTTCAAGAATCGCTTATTCAGAAAACCCAAGAGAAACCAAACGAACTAAAAATATCGTGGTATAAAACAACCTTAACAAGGGTTGTAAGCATTTCTGCTGCAGCCACGCTTGCTCTTTTCTTCGTTGTGCGCTCTTTCATATCGCCTTCAAGTCCTCAAAATTTATTTGAAACAAACTATAAGCCATACCAAGCTTTTACTTCAGTAACCCGTAGCGATGATGATAATACAGTCAACTACAACCAAGCAATTGTTAATTACAGACAGGGGAACTACGAATTAGCCGCTATAGAATTCGAACTACTGATGAAATCCGATACATTCAACGTTGCTCCATACTTCTTTGCGGGCCTATCGCAAATTGAACTGGGTAATTACAGCAAGGCCATAGAACTTTTAGACGAGGTAGTTAAGAAAAATCGGGATTTCTCAACCGAAGCACGATGGTATCTTGGGTTAACTTACCTTAAAACAGGGGACACATTAAAATCGATAACCTACTTTACCGACCTAAAAGAAAACTCTAACTACTACAAAAGTCAAGCGGCAACGCTACTTAAAAAGTTAGATTAATAAGGATTCAAGAAAGATATTAGTTAAACTTTATCCTCTTATTTCTGATATACCTATAAACTAGAAATATTCCTACAACTATTACAGCTATAGCCATATACCATAATTTTCGGTAAGGAGTACCATGTATAGGCAACTTATTGCCAAGCACTTGGTACGAAGCCCAGAAGTATGGATTTGAGTAAGTTGGGGTTGAGTTTTCCAGATATTTCAACTTTGCCAATCGCATAGCTTCATCCTTGGTCATTCCCATTGACAAGTTCCAGTAAAACTCGGCCATAATAAACGAACTGGCCTCATCGTTAACATCCCAAAGCGTGTTTACTACGGATGATGCACCTGCAAGGAAGAAACTTCTTCCTAGACTCATAATTCCTTCGCCATGGTACAAAGTTCCTGTGCCTGTATTGCAGGCACTAAGAACAACCATTGGCGACTCCACCCTATTCATACTAATCTCGTAATTGTATAGCCTTCCATCGTCAACGGAATCCTTGTTGTTATCAAAAATCAAATAGGAGAACTTTGAGTCCAAAGTGTCGGTGGCCGAATGCATTGCAAGATGCAA
>CAZTVY010000143.1:4009-7097 GCA_964617235.1 uncultured Rikenellaceae bacterium
CAGTAGCCTTACCCCCTGAGTACTCGGTTCCAACAAAGAAATTATTTGTTGGAACCGAGTACTCAGTAGCCTTACCCCCTGAGTACTCGGTTCCAACAAAGAAATTATTTGTGCCACGGGTTTCAGTTTTTGCGCCCAGCAAGTTTGCCAACGAGTTTGAAGCAAATGAAGCCGTTGTGTAATCGGGAATAAAAGAGTTGAGCCTATTGGTGCCCTTTTTACCTCCAGAATAGTAAAAGGAGGTAGAATAGGAATAGGCTATAGAGTAGTCGAAAATTAAAAACTTTAACCCATCAAAACCAAACCTTTTCCTTTGGGGTAATTCCTTAATAAATGCCTCGAAAGGCAAATAGGAAAGCTCCTCGTCGGGGATAATAACCAAGCTGGTTCCTGCAATGTTATCCTTTATGGGGCTAACTAAATTTTGGTACATATATGCCAACGCATTAATGTAGGAGTTGTAAACATCGGTGGATTGGCTAAAATCGGCCTTAACCGCTGCTTGCTTTATAGCACCCACGTTATTGGTAAAAAGCGAATCCACCTGCACCTTAACATATTTAATACCCTTACGGTTGAGTGTAAAAATGTAAAAGTCGCGCTTACCATTATTATATCTATGTGGAATAAAATACTCCACAATAGTTTCGGTTGAACTTAACTTGCGTTTTATTTCCGAAAACTCCAACGGTTTAGCTTTTATAACCTGCTCAGTAAATAGGCTGGAGAGGCTCCGTATATCGCCATAGTTCTGTTCACTTGCACGGTTTAGCTGGAAAATTTTATCCTTCCAAAGTTCAATTTTTTGCGAATCGGGTTTGGTTTTCTGAGATTCGTCCTGTATAAGCTTGTTGTACGAAAAAATTTGCGATAGTAGCTCGTTACGCCTTAAAAGAATAGTGTCGGAGGTGGTTTTGCTGTAGAGCAACTCATTATCGGCAATCTCATCGGTTAGTACCCGAGCCTTACTTAAGGTGGATATGCTGTACATTCGCTCTACGTACTTCTGGTCGCCTGTAAGCGCATGCATTAAACTGGCAATTTCTATGGCCGACAGGTAGGTATCCTTCTCGTTCTGCGCCAAGTAAAGTTTACTCTCCACCGAGAGGTACTCGCTACGGATTTTCTCAATAACCTCAAGTGCCAAATTGATGGTTTGGTAACCACCCTCTAGAAACTCCAAACTTTTAGCTGAACTTTGCTGCTGCTCGGCAAGCCGAGCAAAGGCCTGAGCTTTACCCTTTAGGTTATCGAGCAGGCGATAGCTAAAAATTGCCGACCCCACGGTTGGATTGGAGAAGATATTTGTATCGTTAAAATCGCGGACAACCGCAACAAGTGCCTTCTGGTAAAATTCCAACGCCTTAGGGTATTCCTTTTCCTCGGTATAGTAATCGCCCAATAACTTATAGGCCAACGAAACAAACGGATGCTTAGCCCCGTAGTTTTTAAGGCAAACCTCCAACGCCCGCTGATGAACCTGAAGCGACTCCTGCTTACGCCCAGTGGAACGTAGAAAAAGACCATAATCGAATAGCACGCTGGTTATCCGGTAGTAATCGGGGCCAAACTCCCGATTAAACGAATCGATACTTTTGAGAAAAAATTTCTCGGCATTAATATTATCGGAAAGTTTAACATAAACCTTAGCAATATTCAAATAAACAAAAGCCTTTCCTGAAAGATTATACAAATCCTTTAAGTTTTGGCTTTTGTTCAGATAAGTTAAAGCATCTAAAAACTTACTACACTCGTAATAAGTTATGCCCAAATTCAAATAAGCTGAAGAGATTTTATTATTTAAACCAAAGCTTAAAGTCTGACTAGAATAGTAGAATTTAATTGCTTGATTTATGTATTCTACTGCTTTATCGTACTCTTTGATTATACCAAAAACTCTTGCTTTATTAACATAAACATCAGCAAGTTCTTCAGAAGTACCTTTCAAAATCAAAACGCTTTCGGCTTGTTTTATGTAATCTAAAGCTCTATCGTATCTTCCAAGATGATTATTTACTACTCCCAAATTATTATAACTTGCAACAAGGTATTCCTGCGAAATCGTATCACTTTTTTCCAAAATACCTAACAATACTTTCTCTGCATTTATCAAGTCACCCTGCGCATAGAAAGTTGAGAACTTTTTATACTGATCTGCTATATAGCCGTTTTGAGGCTTTGAAGAAAAGCCAATTAGAATAAGGAATATGAATACCCCAAATTTTTGCATTGTACAAAAGTGAACAATGCAATGATACAAAAAAGGGCAATTAGATACTAATGGCTATAGGAGAAAACGATCTCTTAGTTAGGTTTATTTGTTGGAGGTGTTGCTGGTTTTGGAATAATTATAATATCTTCTCCACCATTATCCTCGCCCTCGCCACCACAAATAGATTTCATTTGGGCAAGGTTTAACTTTTGGCTATGGTTAAGCTGTGACTTTAATTGATCTAAAGTATTTACTGAGCCTTTTGCTTGTTTTTGAGTTTTCATTGCTGTAACTGTTATGGGTTCTTTTTTACAGTTACATTCCGAACGGAGGAAATAAGTTACCTATCATTTTGCATATTTTTATTAAATAACTGATTATGTGAATATTACATTAACACAAGCAAGCTAAACAAGTATTTAGGAACAAAGTTTTACCCTCTAAGCCAAAAAAATAAACAACCGTCGAGGCAAATGTATAAAAATTATCTAATTGTTTTTCAGCGTGTTAATAATTTTTATGGCAAAATATAGGTAACAATTTGGCGGCGCTTCCTATAAAACATCAAAAAGCAACCAACAAAAAACCTAAACAATGCCCGATTACTATTTAACAAAACGAACCAACTTTACGGGAACCCGAGCAGTGCATAAGAAGGGCTGCCCATTTCTGCAAAAAAACAGTAAAAGTATTTACCTGGGTAACTTTAGCACGTGCAACAACGCCATATGGAAAGCCCGAATGATTTTTGATAACTCCAGCGCCTGCATATTCTGCGCCAAGGAGGGGGTAGCCATGAACGCTCCCGCCTACGCGGAGTGGAATATGTTCTCTACCTCATAGGTAATCTATAAATATTTATTTGTAAATATTTGA
>CAZTVY010000144.1:0-7077 GCA_964617235.1 uncultured Rikenellaceae bacterium
AATGTTTTAAAATGGCATTAACGCAATCCATTTTAACAGAAAAGGGCGCCAACAACGCCCTTATTCTTTTGAATCCTCCCTAAATCAAAACTAATCTTGTAGTACAATACTTTTCTGAAATTTCTGTGTAACTTTAACTTATTACTGGATTTAAAAAAATCCTTCTTTATGAGGAAACTAATTTTACTGGCTATTGCCAGTTGTATTGTATCTATAACCACGGGACAAACCAATATAGAGGTATTTCTTAATGGCCATAAGGGCAACGACACTATTGCAATCGACGATTTATTGCGCATACAAAATTTATCCGTAAGCAATAATGATTATATGGTTGTAGGCTTTCAACTAAATATTATGGACCGTGGATTCCTCAAAGAATTCAGGAGTAGTTCCGATAAGATAACCCAAGAAATGATAAATGCCGTTGAAGCCCTAAAGAATAAGAATATAAAAACCTCCAAAATCTTCTTTGAGAATATCAAGGTTAAAATGCCCGAAGGCAATGTTAAGGATATTGGAGGGTTACTGTATATCATCAAAATTGAATAGTATTATAATAGACACCTTTAACTGAAACAAAAAGATATGGAAAAACCATTAACAAAATCGGGGATGCTAATAATAATCCTTGCCAGCTTGGCAGGATTGTTCCTAACTTATTTTGCAACCAACAATGCTATTGATGCACATGCTACTAAAAGTTGGCCAACAGCTGAGGGTACTATTATTGTGTCGGAGGTAACACGTAGTTCACGTTATGTTCCGCACATTGTATATACCTATGCTGTTGATACAATGGATTACTCGTCAGAAAAAATAGACTTAGCAGTAAATGCCCAGTACAAATGGCAAAAAGATGCCCAGGTGGAGGCAGATAAATATCCTGTAAACAAAAAAGTTACCGTTTACTACAATCCAAATAATCCCGGAGAGGCTATTCTAAATCCCGGAATAAAAGGCGTGCATGCTTTTATGTTTTTTATAGGGCTGGTAATATTCCTCGCTCCGCTAATTGGGCTAATCTATACGATTCGTAAATCAAAAGCAAGTGCTTAATAAGTAAGACAAAATGATGTGGGATTTTACTAAAATTCGAAGTTTGTTAATTGTTTGTGCAACGTTTGCACTATTATGTTGCAGTTGTAACAATATTGAGAGGTACGGAGAGAACTACAAACAAAATAAGGATATAAAAAGCCTTGAGAGTGCTGTTGAGTTAATTGAAGTTGGGTGCGACACGTCGTATCTAAAACAGATACTTGGCGAGCCAATTAACTTTGGATTTGATTATAGATACCTGACAAACGCTAAAGGAGAAAATGGCTGCCCAATGGGAGCCGTATTCTGGATTGACAGCCTTGGTAAAGTATCATCAAAAGGTATCCTTGAAATATGTGAGTAGGGCATAAATAAAGAAAGCGTAGCCATTAAGGTTACGCTTTGATTTTTTTATGAGTTGATAGTTAATGCTGAATGCTTCCAAACAAATCGTGAGGTTTTATGCTGAAGAACTCGTGAAAGAAGAATCCAATTAGAAAAACCACACCAACCATTGCAAGCACAATAAAAATCTGCATCCACGATGTTTTTTGGATATCGTGCTTATGCTTAATATCGCAAACCTCTCCTGGACAGTACTGGGCTTTATCTTTATAAATTAATTTATACAACAGGCAACCTAAACAAATGCCAAAAACCGACTCGAAAAATAAGAATATCAAGCAAAGAAGGCAAATCAGTCCAGTAATTATGCTGTATGAGTTAACTACAACCATCAAAATAAACATTGTAACGGCCAGAATAACACCAATAATCCAAGCAACCTTTTTTTGAGCCGCACCAACATACTCAGGATTTTGTCGACTAACAATAAGTCGGCCAATTATAAGTGTTGGCGCATACTTAGGATTCCAGAAAACACGAATAATAAAATCGAGCATAAACACTGTGATAACATACTTTATCATCAGAAAGTTACCTTTAAACATAATAAACATCAACGATAAAAAGGTAAATAAGAATAAGATTCCTGCAGCTGCTCTAATTTCACGCTCGTTCAATACGGGGATTGTGTATCCCTCTACTGTTTCGCCAAATTGCTTTTTCATTTTAAATAGTTTTTGGGTTAAATATTAAGTTATTAAACAGACTATAAGTAGCATTGTTCAGAGTATAAACCATTACTCAAACAAAAATTATGCTGAAGAATATGGATTTCACCTCATTTTAGTTCTCTATTATAAATAATTTTGACACGGCCATCGCATTTCAACAATCAATCCAAAATCAAGTACTTATACATTGTAAATGAAAGAAAAATTACTCAAGCATATTCTGGAAAGCAGGAAAAAACTTACCACATCTCCCACTCTGCAGGAAATGGGAATTACCAAAAACTTACTGGAGGAGGTTTACGAGTGGGCAAACAATATGGCATCGTATGGCGAGTTAGCATCGTATATTCCTGAACTAACAAAAGTAGACCCCAACAAAACCGCTATTGTGATAGGCGATTTGAACAGGAATATCCTTTCGGTAGGGAATGGTGTCGACGTTCAGGTTAGCATACAGTCGGTTATTAAACCTTTCCTTTATATATATGCTCTTGAGCAAGGAGTGCCAGCCAATCAAATATCGTTTATTGAGGCTACGGCACTTAAGTTTAATACTGATGCGGTAATGCAACCCGACCAAAGGAAAAATCTTCCTGGTCATCCGCTAAACAATGCTGGGGCAATTTCGTCGGCTGGTTCAATTGTAAATTTTGATGATTTTCTCAACTTTATGAGAGTGCTAACTGGTAACGATAAACTTGAGGTTATGGCCAACGTTTTTGAATCGGAAATGCAGACTAACGTTAACAACAGAGCAATTGCACAAAGACTTTCGGAAACAGGTCGTTTTCCAAATCAAAAATCAAGCGATAAGGCGCTCGAATATTACACAAGAGCTTGTGCTATTGGGGTAACTGTTTACGATATTACAAAAGCTTGTCTTGTTTTGGCAAATGGAGGAAGAAAATGCGACCAGCAAATTATAAAGGAGGACAATATTGTACGAGCAATTAATGCAATGAACACCTATGGGCTTTATGAGCACACTGGCGAGATATCGTTGCTTGCTGCTGGTGCTCGTGCACTATCGTGCAAAAGCGGTGTTGGTGGGCTAATTATAAATGTTGACCCAGGTCGTGGAGCATTCTGCACCTATGGGCCAAAACTCGACTCCGCAGGCAATAGCGTTTTTGGCAAGTACGCCCTAATTCCGCTCAATAATCTGTTAGCGGCTCCCAACGGAATGCGATTGAGTTCCGAGGAGATTATTCGGTCGCTTTCGAAAGAGGTTTTTTAGTAGATTTCGTTTGAGTGAAATTTCTTACTTTCCCCAAGTATCAGGACTCTCTCTCCAACTTTTAAGTAGTTCTAACTGCTCGGGTTTTACATATCCACTTTCAATGGCAACACTAATTAACTCTTGATAGTTTGATAGTGTGCTGAATTCAACTTTAGCGTTGGCAAAACCCTCAGTTGCTTGGTTGAACTGGTAGGAGAATATTGCCACAAGACCTAAAACGTTACATCCTGCAGTCTTTAGTGCCTCAACTG
Organism: uncultured Rikenellaceae bacterium; assembly: GCA_964617235.1. Classification (GTDB taxonomy): domain Bacteria; phylum Bacteroidota; class Bacteroidia; order Bacteroidales; family Tenuifilaceae; genus SB25. The sequence goes on from CAZTVY010000144.1 coordinate 3,609, forward strand.
CTGCAAGACTACTCATCCCTGTTGATATTAAATCTTCAATTACAACAACCTTTTGACCTGGTTTGTAATCGCCCTCAATTTGATTCGATAATCCATGACCCTTAGGGGCTGAACGCACATATATGAAGGGTAATATCATTCTGTCGGCTACAAGCATTCCATGAGCTATTGCGCCAGTTGCAACTCCTGCAATAATTTCAACATCGGGATATTTTGTTTTGATTAAGTCTACAAATCCATCACAAATGGAATTTCGTACATTTGGGAACGATAGGGTTTTGCGATTGTCACAGTAAATTGGCGATTTCCACCCCGATGCCCATGTAAAAGGATTTGCAGGATTGAGTTTTATTGCATTAATTTGAAGTAAGTTTGACGCAATTGTTTTATTTGCCATGTTGCAGGATTTTATAGTTTATTTCAATAATCGTCGGTTTGTTATTACTCATAGTATCGAAAAATACTTTGAGAGTAGCGATAGCGGGTTCTTCTTTGGAAGTCCCACTCATCAAGACTTCCCAAAATTACTGGAAATTTTCCAAAACCACCTTGTTATTCAAAATCTTTTTGTAGGAAATTCCAATCCGGAAAGGATGTTTGAACAATTTGCATCAAACTTTTTGGTTATCGACGCTGCTGGCGGCCTTGTTCAAAATGATAAAGGAGAGTTTCTTCTAATATTTCGCAGAAATAGGTGGGATTTGCCCAAAGGCAAAGTTGAAAAAGGCGAAGATTTGGAGGTAGCTGCATTGCGCGAGGTGGAGGAGGAGACCGGTGTTTCTGAACTTTCAGTTCAACGCCATTTAATTACTACTTACCACACCTACGTTCAGGATGGCAAATCTATTCTGAAGCGAACCTGTTGGTTTGCAATGAAATGCCTCGGCAATCAAAAGTTGGTACCCCAAGTTGAGGAGGATATTGTTAAAGTGGAATGGGTGAATGAGAGTAATCTCAGCAATTACCTTAGTGCGAGTTACAGCAATATTCAGGCAGTTTTCGACGAGTTTTAAATAAGCCCTTTGTTCCTTAGTATTTGGAAAAATTTCATCTCAAAATTTTCTTTTGGCGATGGTGCTGGCGATAGTATAAGTTTCTTATCGGGGCCAATCAAAAAGTATGTGGGGTATGCCCTAATATCAAAATCCTTAATAATATCGGGCTTATTGCCGTAGTGCAGGAATGTCCATGTGTAGCCGGAGTTCTGTAGAAAAGATTTAAGGTCGTTTATTTCCTTATCGGCCGAAATTGATACAATTTCAAGGTGTTTGCCATACTTGTTTTTTAGCTTGTCGAGCAAAGGGAATTCTTGTAAGCATGTGTAACTGGTTGTGGTGCAGAAATTAAGGTAAACGTATTTCCCTTCAAACTTATCGAGGTTTATCTCCGTACCATTAATATCCTTAAGGGTAAATGTGTTTGGGACAAACCCTGGTAACAGTTTGGTAATTTTGCTTCTTATATTTTCAGCAATTAAAAGATGTTCGGCGTTTTTTGTGGTCAAGTACATGGAATCCAACAGAGCCAGTAGCGATGAGCGAGAAAAGTTGTCGCTAAAAAACTCATCGTATAGTGCTTTCAAAATCACCATCTCTTTAAGCGTATCGTTACTTAGCACCTCATTGTCCGACAGTGTTTCCTTAAGCCCCGATAGGCTTCTGTTGGAAATATCCTTGAAAATAACATTACCTGTAAGCGAGCGCGAGAAGAAGAGGAAATATTTATCGTAAACAAGGTTGAACAGCTCCATGTACGATGGATTGTTGTAAAGTACAGGTTTGTTAAGGAAAAGTTCGTTGGATATGCTTGTGGATTTTTTGTAGAATGTAACCTGCTTTAAAAGTCCGTACCTGTAATTTCTGTAATCGTTAAAATATTGGTTGTTAGTATTTTTATATAGATTCTCAATTGAGTTCACTAGCGAGTCAATATTCAATGATTTTTTGCCCTTGTAGGCATCCATAACTATTTGGTCGAAGTTCTCATTGAATTTTAAGTCGAAACTGTTGATTAGGAAGTTGATGTCGGATTTATCAATATTTAAAATTCCAACCTGAGTCTCGGTTTCTCTAAAGAATGGGTTTAGTCGTTGAGCTTCGGTTTTATCCTCTTTGGGAGGAAGTAGTAGTTGATATTTTTTGTTAGGTTCTGCAAAAAAGTAAATCTTGTAAATGCCCAAATATCCAAAAACGTATGTGGTTTCAAGTATTTTAATTCTTCCGTTAAAGTCTCCCTTTTCGTCAACCTTACAACGACCCAATTCTGTTTCCGTAGATGTAATAAAGTCGGAGTAATAGTAAAACACTATCTCGTCACCTTTATAATCGGGGGCATTGCCATATATTATAGCCTCCTGTGAATACGAAGTATAAATAACAAGAGCCAGGATAAACGCTAGAACTAACTTTGCACTTCTCATCATAGTACTATTAAAGGTAATCTGTGATTTTTAATGAGGTTGGAATGAATTGCGAAGGGTCACCTTTATGTAGTAGTATATCGCGGATAATAGTTGAGTTTACAGGGGTATGCTCTGGTGCAGTAAGTAGAAACACTGTTTCAATCTGTGGAAACATTGCCTTGTTAACTTGGGCTATGGCACGTTCGAACTCGAAATCGGCAGAGGTTCTTAATCCTCGCAGAATGTAGTTTCCCTTTAGCCTATTGCATAAATCAACCGTCAACCCTTCATAGCTGATAACTTCTACCTTGGGTTCGTTGGCAAATACTTTTTCAATCATCTCAATCCTTTTTTCAATGCTGAAAAAAGCTTTTTTGCTAGCGTTATAGCCAACGGCAACTATAATCTTATCGAACATCGAGAGTGAACGAAGCACTACAGACTCGTGCCCAACTGTTATAGGGTCGAACGACCCAGGAAATATTGCTACTCTATTCATTGTGGTCAAACTTATGAGTTGATGGAACAAAATTTCAATATTCAAAAATCATACAATTATAGGCAAAAAACAAATAACGAACCTGCTCTTTTAGTACTAATAAGCTTAACGTGTATTTATATCTATAAATTGTATTTTGATGTTGGTGCATTCCACTAAATATTTGCATTTTGCTCTGTATTTCGGTAAATTTGGTAGTAGTTTTATTCGTTGAATTTCAGATGATTTGTAGGATTGCATTTACACTTTTTATCACAAAACTTATAGTTATGGCTACATCGTGCAGCGGACAGGTGGGAGGAGGGGATTTTTCCCGTAGGGATAGGCCTGCAGTTGTTGCTGGTGCATTTTATCCAGCATCGGAGCAACAGCTTAGAAACGAAATTAAGGAATATTTCGACAAATCGGATAAGGTTATGAATTCGAGGCCTCTGGCATTGATTGTGCCTCATGCCGGATATGTTTTTTCTGCAAGTGTTGCAGCAAATGCATACTGCCAGTTGGATAGGGATGCCAAGTTTAAACATGTTTTTTTAATTGGTTCCAGCCATACCATGTATTTTAACGGT
>CAZTVY010000145.1:0-7057 GCA_964617235.1 uncultured Rikenellaceae bacterium
CGCAACAGTAACCGTTACCTACAACGATGATAGTGTTAAAAGCACTATTCTTAAGAAACTGGATATTCTGGGATATCCTGCTAAACAATAAATAATCATCAAACCAAATAAAAATTAATAAAATGAAAAAGTTAATGTTTGTACTTTTGGGTATAGCCTTTATGGTTGCAAATACCACAGAAACCTACGCACAGAAAAAAGTTGATAAAACTGTAGTTTACGAGGTTAGTATGCACTGTAAATCGTGCAAGGCAAAAATTGAGCGCGATTTAGCGTTTGAGAAAGGCGTAAAAGAAGTAACCGCAACCCTCGATGAGAAACTGGTAACCGTAAAATACGACGATGCCAAAACAACCCCCGAAAAAATTGCTGAGGCAATTAAAAAACTAGGCTACGAAGCCAAGGTGGTTGAAGAGAAGAAGAAATCCTAATAACGAACAAGCCTCGCAATGCGGGGCTTGTTTTTTAAAACGTTATCCCAAAACTACCATAAACCATCAACCTATCCGTAGGACTCAGGTTACGCAAATTAACCGAGCATAGCAAATTCTTCATGGGCTGATACTGTACGCCAGCTATTATTAGATGTGCTTTTTCCAAATTTAGCGGAAATGAACGGTTTATATAATCGTACCGAACCAACACATCAAATTTAGGATTGATTGTGTAGGAACCAAAGGTTGATACTCCATAGTAATCGGTGTTTTCTCTGTAACCATAGTTTACGACTTTATTATACTCCACTGCAACACGGAACTTGTCGGTTTTAAAGCCCGCAAATGCCGAGAAGGCATACTTATCTTTGGCTAACTTTGCCGTATCGGATTCTGGAGAATAGTCGGCATAGAGTTTTAATATGAGTCCCTTAACTGGATATATCTCCAGATTGTTAGAATATAGAAACTTTCCGTTTTCATCCTGACTTTTAAATGGACCATCGCCATTGGTTACAGAGATTTGATTCAACAATTTATCGCCATACTTCAAATCTACCTGTGCTCCAAAATCCGCAGGATTCCCGTAGCGATGCAACTCTTGGTATGTAAAGTAAATGTATCGGTAACCCCAGAACTTATCCTGAGTTGTTAAGTACTGGGTATTCAAAAGTTGACCAATTCTTAAATCGATAAAACGTGCCGGAGAATACTTTATTTCTGCCATTTTCAGGAACGCCGTGTACTTACTTCCCTCGTTATAGGATACATTCATTGGGTCGCCATTCTCATCGGTTACCTTGATTGCGTTGGTGGTTCGGGTAACATCGTAAATAAGTGTGGCTTTTAGTTTATCGGAGAAAGTTGCGGAATAACCAAACAATGCTGTAGGCATTTCGAAAGCGCTCTTGGGCTTATACTCACCTTTAACCGTTGTATAGTACGATGCAAAAATAGTTGCCCAAATCTTCTGCTTAACCTCAATGGTTTGAGCCTTTGCCAAAGAATCCTGAGCTATAGTTGAGTTAGAGTAAACAAGAATAACTCCTAAAATCAAAGTAAATATCTTCTTCATAATTTGGATTTTTCAAGGTGCGAAAGTATAATCAATTTGGCAATTAGCAAATTTGACAATTAGTCAATTTGAGAATGCATAATCCAATTGTTTATTCCACGAACTCACCCCTGCCCCTCTCTTCCTGACTCCGCCAGTTGGCGGATAAACTCAGAGAGGGGTAAGAGCAAATCGCTATAATTAATTACGCAAAATACATCTGCAAAAATAACAGCCCCAAAGGGGCGCAAGCAATAGCCCCGAGTTTTAACTCGGGGCATTAATGCGATGCATTAAAGAAGCGATGCAAGTAGTAACGATTGTTTGAAATGAGTTGGAATCTTTGCATCGCAATAGTATGAATACTAGTATGGAATAGGAACTGTATGTTTAAAACCCAATAGTTTATTGCTCGGACTCACCCCTGCCCCTCTCTTCCTGAACGGTAGAGAGGGGTAAGTGGCGCATTAACTTAATAACTTAATCATCTAATTACCCACTACTCTTTAGCGTTCTTTTTCAAGAACTTTGGATACAACTCGTCCTTTACCCATTTAAAATTAGGCTCAATGGAAAGAATCTCCTTATAAGTTTTTGATGCCAGAGTATAATTCTTGGCCTTTTCTGCAGCCAACGCCAATTGAGTTAAGGTGTTTAAGTACCACCAAGTTTTGGTTTTATTTGAGGATTTTATGCTTGTAATTGCCTTTTGATACTGAACAATAGCTTCCGTAGGGCTTCCTCCCACGTACGATGGTGCATAATGCTTGGAATTTCCTTTCTCAATTAGTGCGTAGACATTGTTAGGTTCAAGTTTCAAAGCATCATCAATTAAACTCATACTCCTTGGTCCAAGGAAAGGCGCTTTATATGGTCGGAGAGAGATTTTGTAGGCAATAATAGCCGCCTCCAACGCCATAACCTCAACCCACTTGGGATTCGATTTTAGTAAGCTGGCAATGTGCTTATCGGCCTTTGCAATGTACTCCTCGCCCAACGAAGTTCTCTTTGAACCTAACAAAAATCCAATAAATCCATACTGGGCGTGTAGTAACTGAAACTCTGTTTTTATGCTTTTTGTAGCCTCATACTCCTTCTCCAAATCAACAATCACCCGCTGCCACTCCAGCATATCGCTTGAAATAAAGCAATTGTAAAGTCTATCGTCGTATACCGACGAATTTGCAGAGCCAACTTTTACAACAAAAAGAAATGGTAATAAAAACAGAATAAACTTTCTGAAAATCATTTGTTTGTAGTTATTTCCCTGTTTTTCCATACAAAAGTTCCATTTTTATGGCTTTGCCACCACGCTCTTACCATCTGCACAAATGCAAATTGCTGCATAGGTAACAGTAAAACACTCATAAACGCAGATTGTTTTGATAACTGGGCAACCATCATTCTTGCCATAATAACCGAAAAGAAATAGGCAAAAATCAACGGAAATGGCATGATGAACAAAACAAGAATTGGACCTAATGTTGTAATAACCGCAAAAGCAATCATCACCTTATGGTTTCTACCAAAGAAATCGCACACATTCTTGGAGAATCCCGCTATGGCCTCATCGTATGAGCCATACATATGGCATTGAATATCGTTCTCGGTTCCAAGCAGAGTGGCCATACGGTAACGCAGTTTTTTCACCGAACGTGCTATGGAGATATCCTCCACAGGATTTGCCTTAAACTGCTCGTGAAATTGATATTTACGGTAAATATCAGTTTTAAACATCATCATTTGGCCATTGGCAGCGGAAAGTGAACGCCTTTTGCTCCACTGAACCAGCCGCAATGGTAATAACGATAGTAAAATCCACTGCATTACAGGAACTGTAATACGCTCACCAAAGGTTTTTGTAACCTGATAGGGGAAAAATGAAAGCAAAGCCAACTTCTTTTGATGCATAAATCCCAACGATTGCTCAATAAATTGAGGCTTTATCCTTACATCGGCATCCAGATATAGCAAATAATCGCCTTTAGCTTTCTGCGCAAGGTTGTAGCAAGCATAGTTCTTGCCGAGCCAACCATCGGCTAGTTCCATTCCACTTACAAGGCTAATATTACGATTGTTCTTGGAGTACTGCAGTACAATTTGCGAGGTGGAATCGGTGGATTGGTCGTCATAAACCAATACTTCAATGTTGCTGTGTGTTTGGTCCAATAAATCGACCAGCAAGTTTTCGATATTCTTTTCCTCGTTTCGTGCAGGTATTAAAACCGACACTAAACTTTCCGATGTTGGCTTGTAATCCTTTAGGTATGGATTTGTGAGATAGTTGAACAAAGCCACAAGAAATCGCAAAACAGCCAGAATAACAATTGGAAGTATCAAGTAGAAAAGAATCATTGCTTAAAGTTTTTATCCTGTTGATGAATGGATTGTTTTAAAAACATATTATAGGCAAACTGAAACTGTGTTAGGTTAAAACTGCCGTCGTAAATATACTCATTTAGGTAAATTGAAAGCGAAGGCTTTTTAAAACTATAGTAATCAACCAAGTTAGCAGCCATTATCACCTTACAATTGGGTTTATCCTGCAAAATGCGTTCAATTCCTTTAGCAAACTCTAACGTCATGTGATGTTGACTGAATAGTTTACCCTGCGGGTAAAACACCAATACATTTCCTTCGTCTTTAATTAAATTGGCAGCATATATCAAACTATCATAAAGTCCACGCGATGTTTTGGAGATTGAAAAAGCCCCCAACTTGGTAAAAAACTTATGCTTGCTTAACTCGCTTTCGAGCATCAGCAAATGAAACTTCTTTTTAAAAAGCGTTCTGTTTAAATGCCAAGCAATAAAGCCATCCCACCAGCTAAAATGGTTAGGAACAAGCAAAATGCTTCTCTCATCAATTTCGATATTGGAAATAACTTTAATCTCCCTGAAATGACGTTTAAGAATAAAATTAAAATAATGGTTGAAAAACCACTGGTAAAATCTGCTATGCGAGGGTTTTATCATTTTTATATTTGCTATTTATGTCCTAATTAACTTAATAACCTAATCTTTAAATCACCCTAAGCAACAAATTCAATGCACCAAAGAATACGCATTGAAGCAAAAAAAGCGTGCGCGATAAGGGATTATCAAACTTTAATTTAATCCGATAAATATAGAGGAAAAACAACAACGAAACCACAAACCACCCAATATAGTTGTGCAAGGGAGGATTGCCTGTATCCCAAGTCCACATATTTAAGGCAATTGCCACTGGCTCCATTACAAAGTCGTAAATCACCAGTATTACTGACGATACAATAGATTTTAGCATAAAACTGATATTCCAGCCCTTCAACAAATCGTACACCAAGTAAACCAGAACCATCCAGTTTATGGCCATAACTAGTGGTGTTTGGAAAAGTTTTACTCCAAGAGATTTTCCGTAAGTGTAGTTGCCAAAAACAAAACCAGTATTGGTTCCAATAGCCTCAACGGCAAAACCCAAAACACCAATTACACTTAATGTAATCCAAAACTTTATGCTATGGGGCCTGTGGAATAGCATGAGTAACACAAAACTCAATACAACAAAATATCCTGCAACGGTAAAATAGTGAGGTTTATCTAAACTTATCAGAATTCCGAAAATGCCAACCAAATAGCCAATTATCAATAAAATCTTTGTGAAATTCAAATACTGCAGCATACTTATAAAGGTTTGAAATACGAATCTACAATTTTTGCGGATGCTAAGCAAAGTGGAATTCCACCCCCAGGATGCACGCTACCACCAACAAAATAAAGTCCCTTAACATTTTTGCTCCTATTAGGATGACGGTTAAAAGCAGCCATTCTATTGTTCGAGCTAATTCCATAAAGCGAACCTCGGAACGAGCCTGTTCTTTTTTCAATTCTCTCGGGGTCGAGAAACTCCTCAAAAACAATGTTTTTCTCAATATCCAAGCCTAAGGTCTTTTTTATTTTGCTAAAAATTGATGCCTTTGCTGTCAACCTTAATTCCTCCCAATTCTGGTTGATATTTTCTGGTGTGTTTATCATTACAAACCAATTCTCGTGGCCCTTAAGAGCGTCATCGTTTATCATTTTTGAAGTGATGAAAATGTAAACTGTTGGGTCGGAGTAGATTGTTTTGGCCTCCATTGCCTGAAATTCAGCCCAGTAATTTCCTGAAAATAGAACATTATGCACATCCAGCTGTGGGTAATCACCCTTTACTCCCCAGTAAAAAATCAACGCCGACGACGAAGGTTCCTGCGTCGCTAAACGTTCCGATAGCGGAACATCACTCAAAATTGAACTGTATGCGGTAAAAATATCGGTATTATTAATTATGAAATCGGAGCTAAAATCAGCGCCATTCACCTTAACCCCGACAATCTTACTATTACGCTGATTAATTCTATCAACCTTGCTATTCAGCACAAATTCCACACCCAAACTAAGCGCAATTTCCTTTAGCCGCTCCGCAATGGAGTACATTCCCTGCATTGGGAAGTATGCCCCAATATTATGCTCCAAGTGGGGAATCATTGTTAATGTTCCGGGCGCTTTGTAGGGATTTGAGCCGTTGTAGGTTGCATACCTATCGAAAAGTTGAATTGTATTGGATTTACCAAAATACGTTGCGTTTACATCGTGCATTGTTTCGAACGCTCGGAGTTTTTTAGGATTCAATGCCAGTTTAAGCGACTGTAAAGTAAACAGATTGCTCAACTTTGGGAATGGACTAAAAACAAAGGTTTTTGCGGTTAAATCGTAAAGTTCCTTGCTATCCATCAGATATTTTGCAACACTTGACTTATCATCGCCTAGTGTTTTCTGAACTTCATCGGCAAACTGCTCTGGGTCCGACCAAGCGTTAAGGGTAGTTCCATCAGGGAAAAAGTAACGTGTTATTACCTCTAGTTTTTTGTAGGGCAATACTATTTGCTTGTTGGCAGAGAGTTTTATCAACTCATCAACCAAATTGGGCAAGGTAAAGAGCGATGGCCCAGTATCGAACCTGAAACCATTAGCTTTATGTTGATTTAACTTTCCACCAACATTGGGCTGTTGCTCAAAAATTGTAACACCATAACCTTTACTGGCTAACCGAATTGCAGTGGCTAAACCACCAATTCCTGCTCCAATTGTTGATATTTTTTTCATATTAATTAAACAATATAAAACTTAATATGTTTCAATGGTAGTAAAATTAAGAAAAATAATATCTTTATTGTGTTAATTTCGATATATGACTAAAAAAGCCCTTATAATTGGAACTGGTCTAGGCGGTTTAAGTACAGCTCTCAGGCTAACTTCAATTGGATACGAGGTGGAAATGGTTGAAAAATACCATCAGGCTGGCGGAAGGTTGAATAAACTGGAGAAAGATGGATTTACCTGGGATATGGCCCCAACATTCTTCTCTATGAGCTACGAATTTACTGAACTTGTTAAATCGTGTGGCATTGAACAACCTTTCGATTTTTTTGAGCTCAACCCACTGTATAAGGTAAATTTTAGCAATTCGCCCAAAACATTCACCATTTATAAGGATTTAGATAGGTTAGCAAAAGAGTTTGAGGGCATTGAGGACGACTTTGCATTTAAAA
>CAZTVY010000146.1:0-7037 GCA_964617235.1 uncultured Rikenellaceae bacterium
TGAGAAGTTCCGCACTCAACTAAACGCTGTGGAAAACTTAATCCTAAGCGAGGTTAACGTCAAGGAGTTGGAATACTTAACCGATTCTTCGGGAATTTTGGTTAAGAAGATTAAGCCAAACTTTAAGACTCTTGGTCCACGTTTCGGAAAATCGATGAAGGCAATTTCCGAGGCAGTTGCAAAGATGACACAGGCCGATATTAGCAGCATTGAGCGCAATAACAGCTTCGAGATTGCATTGGCCGAAGGCCCAATCAGCATAACCCTAGAGGATGTTGAAATTCTATCGGAGGATATTCCTGGCTGGTTAGTTGCTAATGAGGGACGCTACACCGTTGCTCTGGATATCAAGATAAGCGATGAGCTAAGAATGGAGGGTATTGCCCGCGAGTTAATTAACCGTGTACAGAATATCCGTAAGGATTCTGGCTTTGAGGTTACCGATAAGATTAAGATTACCATTAAGAAGCACGAAGGGCTTAACAACGCGGTTGTGGCTCACAAGGATTATATTGCGGGTCAAACCCTAGCCAAGGAAATTAACTTGGTTGATTCGGAACTTAATGGAAATTCAATCGTAATAGAGCTTGATGATGAGCTAAAAACATCAATAAGTGTTGAAAAGATTGAAGGATGATTTTGATAATAAGTAGATTTTTTTAATATCTTTAGCAAAATTTATTGCCATGGGAGAAAAAACTAGATATTCCGATGAGGAGTTGGCAGAATTCAAGGAATTAATACTGCAAAAACTCGATAAAGCACGGAAGGATTACGAAATCCTGAAGAGTGCTATTACCATGAGCGGAAGCAACGACACCGAGGATACTTCACCTACATTTAAAGTATTGGAAGAAGGAGCATCTACTCTTTCGAAGGAAGAGGCTGGAAAGTTGGCACAACGTCAACAAAAATTTATACAACACCTTGAGGCTGCTCTTGTTCGTATTGAGAACAAAACCTACGGTATTTGTCGCGAAACTGGCAAACTTATTGCTAAAGAACGCTTACGCGCTGTTCCGCATGCAACGCTTAGCATTGATGCAAAAAACAATCAGCGTTAAAATATTGCTAATGAAATTGAAAGTGGCTGTAAGGCCACTTTCTTTTTTTTACTAGTTTTGCAAGCAAATAAAAATTTCATACCATGCAGATGTCACTTCGTAATAAATCCATTTCTTTAATTCTACTAATTCTGGTTGTTGACCAAATATTCAAGATTTGGATAAAAACAAACTTTGCCATAGGCGATGAAATTAGAATTATGGGCGATTGGTTTATTCTACATTTTACCGAAAATCCTGGAATGGCCTTTGGCATGAAATTTTGGGGAATTTGGGGCAAAATTCTTTTGGGAGTTTTTCGTATTGTTGCCATTGTTGCCATTGCATGGTACTTACATAAGTTGGTTTACCAAAACACCAAAACAGGTGTTGTTATTGGTGTTTCACTGATTTTGGCTGGTGCAATTGGAAATATGATTGATAGTGCGTTTTACGGGCTTATTTTTGATACAGGTACAACCTACAACAGCCAAATAGGCGAGTGGGTGTCGTATCACGGCACATCAACCTTTAGTTTAAACGGGTACTCTGGCCTTTTAAAGGGTTGCGTGGTGGATATGCTTTACTTCCCTATAATTGACACAACACTTCCTTCGTGGCTACCAATTTGGGGCGGTGAGCGTTTTGTATTTTTCCGACCAGTATTCAACATTGCCGATTCGGCAATTACAACTGGTGTTCTTTACTTATTACTATTTCATAGGAATACCTTCTTCTCGGACAAGAACTAATAAGTTTAAACTCGTTTCTCCATCAACACAACGTTTTCAACGTGATGTGTATGGGGGAACATATCTACAGGTTGCACCCGGGTAACCTTATAGCTTTTATCCAGAATTGCTATGTCGCGAGCTTGCGATGCAGGGTTACAGCTTACATATACAATGCGTTTTGGGTTGGCATGTAGGATTGAGTCTAGCACATCGGGGTGAACTCCTGCTCGTGGAGGGTCAAGGATTACCACATCGGGATAACCCTGTTCCTGCATAAACGCTTCGGTAAGTAAATCCTTTATGTCACCTGCAAAAAAACTGGTATTTTTGATGTTGTTGATTTCAGAGTTAACCTTGGCATCGTCAATTGCCTCTGGTACATACTCAACACCTACAACATGCTTTGCCTTTGCTGCAACAAAGTTTGCTATTGTTCCTGTTCCTGTATAAAGGTCGTATACGTGCTCATCGGGTTTGATATCTGCAAAATTGCGGGCAACCTTATAGAGTTCGTACGCCTGTTCGGAGTTGGTTTGGTAAAACGATTTTGGTCCAACCTTGAACTTAATGCCTTCCATTTCCTCAAGGATATGGTCTTTCCCATGAAAAAGTTCTACGGATAAGTCGTTTATGGTGTCGTTTACCTTCTGGTTTACAACGTAAAATAGCGAAGTTATTTGAGGAAATTGGCTCTTTATAAAGTTGAGTAGTTCCTTTACCGAATCGTTGAAATTCTTTACCACTAAAATAACCATAACATCGCCTGTTGAGGCTGTGCGCACAATAATGTTACGAAGTAATCCCTCCTTGCTCCTTAAATTAAGGAATGGGAGGTTGTGCTTTGTCGCAAAATCTCTCACAGCGAGTCGAATTGAGTTCGATGGTTCGGGTTGCAAGTAGCAGTTTTTAACATCAAAAACTTTATCAAATTTTCCTGGGATATGATAACCCAGTGCAGGTTCTGGCTCAAACTCATTACCCGAAGCAATTTCCTCTTGGCTCAACCAGCGCGATTCTGAGAAAGTAAACTCTAGTTTATTCCTATAGTGTGTGGTTTTTGCGGAACCTATAATTGGTGAAATTTCTGGTAGGTCAACCTTGGCAATTCTGGTTAGTTGGTCAACCACCTGTTTTTGTTTAAACTTTAGCTGTTCGCTGTATGGTAGGTTTTGCCATTTACAGCCACCACACATTCCAAAATGTTCGCAGAAGGGCGTTGTTCTGAGTGGGGAGTATTCGCGGTAGTTTACCACGTAACCTTCAAGGTAGCTTTTACGCTTGTTGGTAATTTGAATATCAACAACATCGCCTGGAACGGCAAATGCCGTAAACAGAACCTTTTCGTTTACCCTTGCAAGTGCTTTTCCTTCAGCTGCTACATCCTCAATTCTGACATTCTCAATTACTGGATATTTTCCTCGTCTCCCCATGATAATTCTGTATCTTTGAACAAAGTATTGAATTCTGATGTTTGATTATTTGTTTTGAGGTCAACAGGTTAGGTAATTATATTAACCGCTCAATAATCAACTAATCAGGCGCAAAGTTAACAAAAGAAATGGACTCATTAACACATATTGCGTTAGGTGCAGCAATTGCCGAAGTAACCATTGGTAAAAAGATTGGCAACAAGGCCTTGTTGATTGGGGCTGTTGCAGGAAACATTCCCGATTTCGATTCCCTTATATCAGCCTTCCTAAATCCTGCCTATGCTTTGCTATTTCACAGAGGGATTAGCCACTCGTTTTTTCTGCTTATTCTTTTAGCGCCTATTATCTCCTATTTGTTAAGTAAAATTGATAAAGATACTCGAATGCGTTATGCCGATTGGCTTTGGCTAATTGCTCTGCCTTGGCTATCGCATATTTTGGTAGATATTTTCAACACCTATGGAACAGGTGTGTTTGAGCCATTTAGTAGCGTTCGCCTATCGTACGATTCTGTGGCAATTGTTGATGTTTTCCTTTTGGCGGTAATGATTCCTGCCATTGTTATTGTTTGGCTTATGAATAAGAAAAATGCCAAACGGAGAGTTTTTGCATGGATATCTATCACGTTTCTGATATTCTATTTTGGATTATCGGTAGTGATTAAGGAAAATTTGGAGTCGACAATTAAAAAGGAACTGGCTGTTAATGGAGTGGAGTATACCCGAATTCGTACAGCACCATTACCTTTAACCAATCTGATATGGATGGTTGTGGTTGAGGATAGTTCTTCATTTAAGGTTGAGCAAAGGAATATTCTAAATATCAATAAACCATTGCTAAAAACAGATTTGGTTAAAAATCATCAATTATTGGACTCTGCTGATTATTACGAGGTAGATAAGATTAAAGAGTTTACCAAAGGATTTTATACAGTAGAGCAAACCAGCAATTGGTTTACGGTATATGACATGAGGTATTCGAGCCTTGCAATGGAATATCCAAAGGCGTATGTTTTTACTTTCAACTTAAAAAAAGAGGGTGATACTGTTCAGTTAGGGAGAAGCCACCCAAAACGAAGTTTAACCATTGAAAATATTAAGTTCTATTTCGGTAGATTATTAGAATAGGGTTTTGGGTTAAAAGAAAAGAGCTGGCACTAACCAGCTCTTTTGTTATTAAAATCTGCCTAGGTTTTAAATGTGAATAGCCTCGCCATAAGCAGCAGCAGCAGCTTCCATAACAGCTTCGCTCATGGTTGGGTGTGGGTGAATGCTCTTGATTAGCTCGTGACCAGTAGTTTCCAGGTGACGGGCAACAACAAGCTCAGCAATCATTTCAGTTACGTTACCTCCAATCATGTGAGCACCTAGCAACTCACCATACTTAGCGTCGAAGATAAGTTTTACAAAACCGTCGCGCATACCTGCGGCAGTTGCCTTCCCCGATGCGGTGAATGGGAATTTACCCACTTTAATTTCGTAACCAGCATCCTTAGCAGCCTTCTCGGACATACCAACTGACGAAACCTCTGGCATTGTGTAGGTACAGCCAGGAATGTTTTTGTAATCAACAGGGTGTGGGTTTTGTCCTGCAATTTTCTCAACGCAAACAATTCCCTCCGCCGAAGCTACGTGTGCCAATGCAGGACCTTGAACAATATCGCCAATGGCGTAAACACCATCTACATTGGTGCGGTAGAATTCATCAACTTTTACTCTGCCTTTCTCTACAACAATACCTAACTCTTCAAGTCCAATATTTTCTATATTTGGAGTAATCCCTACAGCAGATAGAACTATTTCTGCTTCAACAATTTCAACTCCTTTTTTAGTCTGAATGCTTACTTTGCATAGCTCGCCCGATGTATCAACAGATTCTACCGATGCCTCGGTTTTAACAGTTATGCCTGCCTTTTTGAATGCACGCTCAAGTGTTTTGCTTACTTCCTCATCCTCAAGCGGAACAATGTTTGGCAAGTATTCAACTAAAGTAACCTTTGTTCCAATAGCATTGTAGAAATAGGCAAACTCGCTACCAATTGCACCAGAACCAACAACAACCATCGACGCGGGTTGCTTTGGAAGTGTAAGCGCTTGGCGGTAGCCAATTACTTTAACACCATCCTGCTTAAGGCTTGGTAACTCGCGTGAGCGAGCACCTGTAGCAAGTATAATGTGCGATGCGCTATACTCAGCGGTTGTTCCATCGGTTCCAGTAACAGTTACTGTATGGTTGTCCTTTAATTTCCCAAAACCATTAATTACAGTGATGTTATTTTTCTTGAAAAGGAACTGAATGCCCTTGCTCATGGCATCGGCAACACCACGGCTACGGGTAATCATCTTCTCGAAATCAGGTTTTACATCGGCAGTAACCACACCATAATCTGCAGCATGCGATGCGTATTCAAAAACCTGAGCGCTTTTTAGAAGTGCCTTTGTAGGAATACAGCCCCAGTTTAGGCAAATTCCACCAAGGTTTTCTTTTTCCACAACAGCCACTTTCATGCCGAGTTGGCTTGCTCTAATAGCGGCCACATAACCACCAGGGCCACTTCCAATAACTATAAGGTCGAAGTTCATTTTATTAGATTTTTTTCAAAAATAGTATAACAATGCTGCATACCAAAATGTTGATATAAAAATAAAAAAGCCACCAATTTTGGTGGCTTTAATGCTATAACCAGAAATGATAACCTACACTAATTGCAATTGGCAGGGGTTCTGATTTAAGTTCGATGCTTGGATTATCTTTAATAGCATCCATATCGTCCTGGTAATCTTTTGAGCGAACAGGAACAATTAGCTCCACATTCCAGTAACCCTTATTTTGAGGTCTAAATTCTATTCCTAAACTAAAACTTGGGCCATAGTAGGTTTTATCGAGTTCCGATGCCCCGCTTATTTTAATAACCGCATTGTATCCGTACATGGCGCTGATAGTTGGGCAAATTCTTTTGTCGGGTAGAATTCTATAAGTCCCACCAACATTATAACCTAGTCCTAATAGGTTATAACCAAAACCCCCAAATAGAGCAAAATTTTTTGAAGGCACAAAACTGATTCTTCCGCCAAAGCCTCCGTAATCGAGACCCATTCCTAAACCAAGGTTAACCTTTGAAGGGGTGCTGTTTTCCTGAGCAATAGAATTTACAGACAAAAAACTTACAACGGCCGCAATTAGATAAAATTTTTTCATTGACTTAGTTTTTATTTTAAAGTGATATTAAATTTAAAAAACTTTTTTCAATAAATCATAGTTCCGCCCAAATTAACGCAGCGGCACCAAGGACTGCAGCATTTTTGTCCTGTAGGCCAGAAGTCAACAATTTTACCTTACCTCTAAATACGGGGAACATATACTCCTCCATGTGTCGGCGGGTTGGGTCAAAAAGGAGCTCACCGGCATTAGCTAAGCCACCAAAAAAGAATATGGCCTCTGGATTCAAAATAGCCACTAAATCGGCTAGGCGAGTACCAAGTATTAAACCAGTGTATTCAAATGCTGCTCTAGCAAGAGGGTCGCCTGTTTTGGCAGCCTCAGTAACCATTTTTGCCGATAATTTTTCAAAGGTGATATTGCGGAGCATGCTGGGCTGGTTAATGTCTGCGAGCATCTTAAATGCAGTTCTGCGGATTCCAGTTGCCGATGCGTAGGTTTCCAAGCACCCACGCTTTCCGCAGCCACACTGGCGACCATCGATTTTTGCAACAACATGGCCAAATTCACCAGCAAAACCGTCGTGTCCAACAACTAGTTTGCCGTCAATAACAATGCCACTGCCTAAACCTGTGCCAAGTGTAATAACCACAAAATTTTTCATCTCCTTT
>CAZTVY010000147.1:0-7002 GCA_964617235.1 uncultured Rikenellaceae bacterium
GTTTGTGGTTAGTTTAAATTTTATGCAAAAAAATAATCTGATAGGGTGTGATATCGAGTGGTTGGAAGATTACATATCGAATATTGGAGCTGATAAACGCTATGCAATTAAATTACTCCGGTGGGTTTATCGCAAACGAATTTTTGATTTGGGACTTATAAATGATATTCCCAGAGCTCTGCTTGATGAAATTGCTAAGAATTTTGATGTTGGGCTATTCTATCCTAGCGAGATTCTTGCTGGTAACGATGGTTCCGTTAAGTATTTATATCAGAATGACAAGAATATGCTTTTTGAGTCGGTTCTAATGAGGGCTGAAAAGCGAAACACTTTATGTGTTTCATCCCAATCGGGCTGTAGAATGTGCTGCAAATTTTGCATGACTGGTTCTATTGGGTTCAAAGGCAACTTGACTTCGCGTGATATCTTAAATCAACTTTTAGCAATTCCCAAAAGTAAGGAGGTGAATAGAATTGTAATAATGGGTATGGGTGAGCCTTTAGATAACTCTGATGAGGTTTTAAGTGCGATTAGGATACTTACAGCCGATTGGGGTTGTGCTTTTGGGAAAACAAACATCACCCTTTCAAGTGTGGGCATTATAGATGAGTTGAAAAGGTTTTTAGATGCTCCGCCATGTAATCTTGCCATAAGTTTGCATTCTCCATTTCGCGATGAGCGAAGCGATTTGATGCCTATCGAAAAATCGAATCCAATTAAAGAGGTTGTAAATCTTATAAAAAATAATCCGCTGCCAAAGCCTTTAAGGGTGTCGTTTGAGTATGTTGCCCTGAGTGGTGTAAATTTATCCAGTAATCACGCCATGGCAATAGCAGAAATGCTTAAAGGAATTCCATGCCATTTAAATATTATACCGTGGAATTCGCACGAGAGTGCAAAATTTAAAACTCCTAAGGATGAAGAGTTACAATTATTTATTGCTCAACTCAACTCCCTAGGAGTACTAACAACCATTCGTAAATCGATGGCCAACGAAATTGGCGCAGCTTGTGGCCAAATGGCTGGTCGGAAAAAGAGTACCTAGTGTTTTAATATTTCTTTTGCTCTTGCCACGGCTAAATCAAAAGTATGTAGAATATTCTCTTCGCCAACAAGCTTATCAACGTGGAATTTCTCCAAGTCTTTTCTAACGCTATCGCGAACCCCGGATAGAACAACCTTTGTGCCTGTGACTTGGGTGTTATGAATTGCATCCTTAAGGTTATTTGCACCAGTTGAGTCAATAAACGGAACGTGACGCATTCGAATAATCAGCACTTTAGCCCTAACGCCCATACTCTTAATTACCGCACTATACTCCTTTGCCGAAGCAAAAAATAGTGGCCCGCTAATTTCGAAAATAACAATCTCTTTAGGTATATCAGGATATTTTTCCACCACATCTGTGTCGACCTCGTGGTGTACTTTGCTGTTAATTTCTGCCATACGTTTCATAAATAGCAATGCGGAAAGCACAACGCCAACCTCAATGGCAACAGTAAGGTCAACAAGTACGGTAAGTAGGAAGGTAGCCAACAGAACAATTTTGTCGAAATTTGAGCCTTTTAGTATTGAAACAAAGTTACGCCATTCGCTCATGTTGTACGCTACAACAATTAGAATACCAGCCAAACAAGCCATTGGAATTAACTTTGCCCATTGACCGAAGAAAAGCATAATTAAAAGTAGCGTAATTGCATGTATAATACCTGCAATTGGAGTGCGTGCGCCACTTTTTGCATTGGTTGCTGTACGGGCAATTGCTCCAGTTGCTGGGATTCCACCAAAGAAAGGGGTAATTACGTTTGCAGCACCCTGTGCAATAAGCTCAGTATTTGAACGGTGGTTAGAGCCAATCATACCATCGGAAACCACTGCCGACAATAGCGATTCAATACCTCCAAGCAATGCAATGGTTAATGCAGGGGCAAAGTAGTAGCCCAGTTGCGAGAAATCAAAATCAGGAATAGCAAAGCTAAATTTCTGAGGAATTTCGCCAAAGAAACTTTCGATTGTGGTAACCTGTATCCCAAAAACCTGAACCACAAGGGTTACTAATATGATGGCTATAAACGAGCCGGGTATTTTTGTGGTAATTTTCTTAAAGTAAACAGCAATTAGAATTGTAACCGCTGAAATTATTAAAGATGCAGGGTTAATTGTATCTAACGTTGTGAAGTACAATCCCCATTTATGAATAAACTCCGATGGTACTTTTTCGATATTCAACCCAAGGGCATCCTTAATCTGCGTTGAAAAAATCACAAGGGCTATACCACTTGTAAAACCTACAACTAGAGGGTAAGGAATAAACTTAAGCAATGCGCCAAGCCTAAGCAAACCAAATGCAATAAGCATTAAGCCTGCAAGCACTGTGGCTATTATTAATCCATCGGTTCCGTATTGCTCAATAATACCATAAACAATAACAATGAAAGCGCCAGTGGGGCCTCCAATCTGAATTCTACTACCGCCCAATGCTGATATAATGAAACCAGCTATAACTGCTGTAACTAATCCTTTATCGGGTGAAACCCCTGATGCAACTGCAAATGCAATTGCCAACGGTAAGGCCACGATACCCACAATTATCCCTGCAAATAAATCTTTGGTAAATTGCTCCTTTAAGTAGCCCTTTTTAATTACTGTAAATAGTTTGGGCTTAAATAATGGCTCCATTTCCTTTTATTTTTTTAAATTGAAGGTGCAAAGTAAAGTATTATTGAAATACGTTATCCTCAAAACGGCATTTTGTTTAACATAAAGATTTGCATTAAATTTCGAATTCGTAATAAATTAGGCATTTTCAATAAACACTAAAAGATTATGGAAATGAACAATACTGTCAAAACAATTTTTGAACGCAAGAGCGTTCGGAGTTTTGAAAATAAAGTTTTAAGCAAAGAGCAATTAGAACTGATAGTAAAGGCTGGTATGGCAGCACCATCGGCTAGAAACTTGCAACCTTGGGCTTTTATTATTATTACAGATAGGAACACCCTAAACACTTTAGCAGATAGACTTCCATATGCAAAAATGCTATACGAGGCAACTGCTGCAATTGTAGTTTGTGGCATTCCAGAAAAATCTGGCGATAGTCCAGAGGGCTACTGGGTTCAGGATTGTTCCGCTGCAACACAGAATATACTTTTGGCCATTGAATCTATGGGTTTGGGTGCAGTGTGGACTGGAGTTTATCCAAGATCCGAAAGGATTGACGTGGTGCGCGATGTACTATCAATTCCTCAAAACGTTTTCCCTTTGAATGTTATTCCTATTGGGTATCCCAAAGGCGAAAACAGGCCTAAAGATAAATTTAAGCCTGAGAATATTCGCAGGGAGAAGTGGTAGTGGTTATATGTCGCCCAGAAGAGTGTCTTTAGTAAGCTTTCTGTAACTATTTGTAAATCCGTTGCAGGTTGCCTTTACTTTTTCCATTTCATCAAGGTTAGGCTCTATGCTTAATCCATGATTATCTAACTTTTCCTCCACAAACGCCAGAGACAGATGCTCAATATGTCTTGCAGGCTGATATACTATGTTTTTTGTGTCCTTCAAAAGTACCTCGTTTACCAAACCGCTGTCTAT
This sequence comes from uncultured Rikenellaceae bacterium, assembly GCA_964617235.1. Classification (GTDB taxonomy): domain Bacteria; phylum Bacteroidota; class Bacteroidia; order Bacteroidales; family Tenuifilaceae; genus SB25. Next base: position 3,589 of record CAZTVY010000147.1, read on the forward strand.
CATCAATGTTAGCAGATTTCTCATTAGGCGCTGAGGTATATGAAGCATCTTGGATAGCTCAAGGCTTGTTAGGGGTTCTTCTCCTTCTTTGAATCGCTTAATAATTGTGGTGAGAATAAGTATGGATAGCACTTTACGGTTATTATGACTAATAAAATCGGTTTCCTTTTCAAATTCATACATTTCAACGTTCTGGTATGCGAATGATATTTCAGCAACAAATAGTACGATTAACCAGCTGGTTTGCATCCAGATTAGGAATAGAGGTAAAGCAGCGAAACTTCCATAAATGGCATTGTACTTGGAAACGCCTATTTGTAGGAAAATATATGCCCATTGCACAATTACGAATCCGGAACCTGAAATAACCCCGGCAATAATTCCTGATGCGTATGACACTTTAGTGTTAGGCATTGCAATAAATATGAAACTAAACAGTACCCATATTAATAGATAAGGAAGGAATTGTAATGCTGATATTAGTAATGGGCTCACATACCCAATAATCTCTACCTCTTGTGCTATTGAACTAATTTGAGTGGCCAAGAATACATGAATACCGCTCGATGCAATTAAAAGTATTGGTGCAATAAGCATTATGGATAGGTAATCGGTAAACTTTCTTGTCCATGTTCTGGGTTTCTCAACCTGCCATATATCGTTGAAAGAATTCTCGATGTTATTTAGTACCTTAATTACCGACCAGAATAAAAGAACAATACCAATTCCAGCAATAACGCCTCCACCTGTTCGTGCTAGTAGAGAGTGTGAAAAACTTATTACTTGATTCATCACCTCTTCCTGTCCTTTAAAATTGGTGATAATTTGCTGCTCAAGATATTTTCCAACTCCAAATCCTTTAGCTATGCCAAAAATCAGTGCAAATACAGGCACTATGGACATCAGGGTATAGTAAGTAAGAGCAGATGCTTTAACCTGGACTTTGTCCTCGTTAAATCCACGGAGCGCGAGTAGTATAACTCTGAGATACTTAAACGGAGCTCGGAGTTTTGGGGGGAGGTCATCCAAACGAGTGCTCCATACATCGTGAGTAATAAATTTATTTACCTTGTTAATGGTTTGCATTACTCGCTTTACTCTGCTCTCTTTTTTAGCCATAGGATTTTTTTTCGAAGTTACGTCTACATTGAACTTAAAGCAAATATTTTACCTGGTTTGCTAATTACTGCTCCTGAGAATTCCAGGTTAAGTAGCATCGATAGTGCTTTAGATACTGGAATGCCAGTGTTTATTGAAATTAAATCTATTGTTTCTTCGCCGTTGTTACGTAAATAGTTGAGGATTATTTGTTCCTCGGTATTGAAAGTGTTAAAATTAATGCTAGTTTGCTTTGGTGTATTTTTTACGTTAGGTTTCCAACCAAGCAGGAATTCTATATCATCGGCCGATTCTATTAAAGCCGCTTTATTCTGCTTAATAAGTTGGTTGCATCCTTTAGAGTAGCTCGATGTTACATTGCCAGGTACAGCAAAAACTTCACGGTTGTATGAGTTTGCGATATCGGCAGTAACAAGGGCGCCTCCCTCCTCGGCACTTTCTACAACAATTGTAGCATCCGCTAAGCCTGCAATAATTCTATTACGGCGTAAGAAATTATTCCTGTCGAAAGGTGTCTCAGATATAAAATCTGTAACCAGTGCCCCATGATTCGCTATCTCCTTTGCAACATTCCTGTGCGCACTTGGATATATTGTGTTGAGTCCATGACCAAGCACTGCAATGGTAGGAAGTTGATGTTTAATTGCGGCTTTATGTGCTGCAACGTCTATTCCGTATGCTAATCCGCTTACCACTAGTGGTAAATAACCTTTTGAAGCAATGCCGCCAATTAATTCATCGCAAATGATTTTACCATAGGTGGTTGCTTTGCGGGTGCCTACAATGCTTATTATTTTATCGGTATTGAAGTTGAAGTTTTGGTTTGATTTCACGAATAGAACTACTGGCCCGTCTTCGCATTGCTTTAACCGTTCGGGGTATTCTGTATCAATATAATATAGTGCTTTTATCCTGTACTTCTCAATGAATTCAATTTCTGCTTCAGCCTTATCGAGAATTTTCTGATTAATAATTTCAGTGGCTATAACCTCTCCAATGCCAGGAATTTTTAGTAAATTTTTTTTATGTTCCTTGAAAACAGCTTCAGGGCTTCCGCAGTATGCAATTAATTTTTTGGCATTTATGCTGCCAATCTTGGGAATAAGCTCTATTCCAATCTTATATTTAAGTTCGGGGTCTTTCAAATTTTTTAGTTTACTTCGGCGAGTTTGTTGAGAGTGTCAAGTAGTTGTTGTTTTTGCTCTTTAGTGAGCGATACAATGGATATGGGTGGATACTTGGAGATTTTATTTCCTTTCCGCACATATAGGTGCAACTCCTCCTTAAGGTTTTTCTTTGTTACTGAGTACTTGTAAAACTCATTCTTTGGAATTTCTAGTGATATTTTTGTTGAGTTAAAAGGTTTAATCTTAAATGTGCGTATGATCATTTTAGATCCCTCATCGTTGTACGATACGAATGCTGAGCCTTTTATAATAAAGTAGAAAAAGAAAAGAAAGTAAGAGCCAAGTACAATGCCTATGGACCACCCTGTTGTAATGCCTGTATTGCGTTCAATGAAATTAGGTAATTCTGTAATTAGCATAAACAGAATGAAAATGAGAACAAAGAAGGCCAGAATGAGTTTGGCCATATGTATACCGTATACTGTAGGTTCGTTATCGAATTTCACTTTGATGTGAGTTTAAAGTTTATGTCAAAAGTAAATAAAATGAAAAGATTTTCCCAATTTTAGGTTATCAGTATGTGGGCAAATAAATATCTAACATGTTCATAAATGTTGGGTGTATTTCTGATACATCAATTTTTTTAATGTTGAATACTGGCATTCATCAGTATCGGCAAATGCTTCCTCTCTATTCGATTCAATATCCTGATAGTAAATTTCGAAGTTGAACTGTTTTCTAGTGAAATCATAACGTTCGCCTTCAATTCTGTTGTAGAAATGCCATTGTCCCTCCACTTCGGTTCTCAGTATGTTGCCACCAAACAAATCGTTAATTACGAGCGAGGTAACTCCACATTGCCCTTTGTAAGGCTTTTCCGGTGTCCACTTGCTGCTTGTTTCTATGCTCCAGCATTTGAGCAGGCATTGCTCTATCAGCAACAGTTTATTATCGGTTAATTTTGTCATAGCAAAATTTGTTTTTCGATAATTCTGTCAAAACCATTGTAAGGGGTTAGTTCCATTACTTCGAAATTTATTAAGCCACTCTTTACCAGAGGTAACTTATTTAAAGTGTTTTTTGCCACAGATGTGCTTTCGCACTCAAGTATTATTATAGCACAATGGTTCTGGTTGAAGTAAATCTCCCTAATTATTCCAGACTTTTG
>CAZTVY010000148.1:0-6942 GCA_964617235.1 uncultured Rikenellaceae bacterium
CCCTACGAGTAATGCGGAGTAGAATGCTACACGTACCCAGCTCAGTTTTAGCTGATATACATCGGAGAAATAGTCCATTAATTCATTATCGTAATTTTTAACCTCTCTTAAAAAAAGATGAGTATAATAAATTAGCTGAAATAGGTAGTAGCCAAGGAATAGTAGTCTAATCCAAAGTGTTGGATTGCTGATGTGATCTAAAACTTCGCGGATTGATGTTAAACGTGGTTCATCATAAATCACTACAGATATTGTGTAAAGAGCTATAAATACAATATAGGGAATAGTATGGCGTATAACATTCTTTAGTTTTACGAAGTTTGGGTTAACAAGCGTGATTAATGTAAAAGTGAATAGAAATGCTTGGGTTGAGGATATTAATATGCTAATGAAGGTGAAATATTCGCGGGAGTTATCGGCTAATTTAAATACAAGCACAGCAGCAGTCAGAAGTCCCATTGCAAAATACGCACTCGATAAAACTTTCAGTGATACTCGGTAGCTTCTTAAACCTTCTTTTCGGGGAATATGCAACGATAGGAAAGAAGTTCCCATTATTAGGCAAACCAACGCAAAAACAGAATTCGATAAAAAATGAAAATTCGAAGCCATAAAACCAATCAACAAAAATTGCACCTATCTATTTTGCTAATATAGTTAAGCAGAGGTTAATAAACAATGTATTTTGATAAATTATTAGCGAAACTTTTATTGGTTCAAATATTTGATATATAGCTTATTGTGAAAACATATTGAAAAAGTAGAATTGTTTTTTTGTGTGCATAGAGGGTTGATTAAGTTAATTCTTCATTGTGTTTTTGTTGATTTAATACCTTTTTTTGTACGAATTGATAAAGATAATTTGGTAAAACATCACCTAATTTGCTTTACCATAAATAGCTTTCTTAAAATTATTGAAAAATGAGATTAGATAGACTTTTTCCGCTTTTGGCTTGCTTTGTTGCCGGAGGTTTGATTTCGAGCAATGCATTTTGTCAGGGTATAACTATTCCAGAGATTTACAATGCATATCCAGCAAAGAATAGGATTACTCTTTTCGATGAGGAGTTTACCAATAACAAGAATAGTTGGTATTTGGGTATAAAGGAGAACGTTTGGTTTCAGAATTTACAGGAGGGCACTTTATTCTTTCAATCATATGAGGATGTTCCCAAAGAGGATTTTAAGGAGGTTTTTATTGACCAGAGTAAAGATTTCGAAATTGAGTTGAAAATTCGTCTCGACAAAGGAATTCAGAATAAGTTTAATGGTTTGCAGTGGGGTAAATCGTCTGTTGAAAATAAGCAGTTCGATTTTTTCTTCAACGGGCAGGGGCAGTTCACCATCGATAAGTTTGTGAATGGCACATTTACCGATTTTGTCCCTACAAAATCAACAAAACTTATCAATAATTACACATATAACACATTAACTGTTCGAAAAGTAGGTGCAAAGTACTATTTCTTTTTAAACCAACAGTTAGTTCACACAATGCCTTTTGAACCATTTTTTGGCAATGGCATTGGTTTTCAGGTTGCCGAAAAGTCATCGGTGCAGATTGACTACCTGAAAGTATGGAAACTTACTTCCGATAGTAATGTTCAGTTACCAAGTATAGAAATTAAAAACGAAAACTTTACATCAAAGTCGGGCACTATAGCGCCAGGTGAGTCTGTAAAGTTGAACTTTTCAGTACTGAATAAATCCAAAGAGGATGCAAATAACATCAAATTAATATATACCCTGCCTGCAAATGTTTTACTTCTGGAGAGCCAAACCAACTTGCAAGTAAAAGCAGGCGAGCAAAAGGATATTGAATTGTTATTCTACATCAATAAAGGTGTTGAGTTAACTGACTTAACATTAAAAATGAAGGTTGAAGGTGTTCAACTTGATGGGGATAGCGTTAAGTCTTTTACCGCATCGCTCAATAAGCCAGTGCAAATTGCCGAGGTTCAAAATGTAGAGGATTACTCGTTGTACCGTGGAAGTAACGATCCTCTTAAGGGACTTAAGGCATCAAAAGCAATTCAGGAAGTTTCCGTTGGACGATACTTTGCGTTGATTATTGGAATTGATAGTTATACTGGCGATTGGAAGCCTTTACGCAATGCAGTTAACGATGCAAAGTCAGTTGCAGAGCAACTTAGCAATAGGTATGAATTTCAGTCTGTCAGGACCCTTTATAACGAGCAAGCGACACGTTCTAATATCTTAAAAGAATACGAGTGGTTAATGGCAAATGTAAGGGAAAATGACAATCTGCTAATTTTCTATTCAGGTCACGGCGATTACAATGAAACAATCCAAAAAGGATTTTGGGTGCCTGTTGATGCCACAAGTAGTTCCATTTCTGGGTTAATTTCAAATACCGATATACAGGCATTCCTAAGCGGAATCAAATCTAAACATACATTCCTAATTGCCGATGCTTGCTTCAGTGGCGATATTTTTAGGGGAAAAACCCTTACAATTCCATACGAAAACTCGTTTAAGTACTACAACCAGATTTATTCAAAGCCTTCAAGAACCGCACTAACCTCTGGTGGAGTTGAACCGGTTATGGATGGAGGAAAGGATGGTCACTCTGTATTTACATATTATTTACTTAAATCTTTAACCACTAATCAGAATCAGTTTTTTGATGCAAGCCAACTTTACAACGATTTAAAGATTGCCGTGGTAAATAACTCTAACCAAACGCCTATGTTTAGCCCAATTGTAAATACAGGTGATGAGGGCGGACAGTTTATCTTTATTCGCAAACAAAATCCTTAGTCCCCTGTGAAACGGTTCCTGCTTTTAGTATCAATTTTTACGCTGTGTTTTTACGGCAATAAAGTTTATGGACAACTCTACAACTTCACCAATTATGGGTTGGAGCAGGGGCTGCCTCAGTCAACAGTATACTCAACCTGTCAGGATAGTCGTAATTACTTATGGATTGGAACCGAAAGCGGCGTGGCTCGATTTAATGGCTATCAGTTTGTTGTTTTTGATAAAAGTTCTGGGTTGCCAGGGAATTTCGTTCGTTCAGTGGTAGAAGGGGCCGATGGAAATATTTGGGTTGGTACCGATAATGGAGTTGGTATTTTTAATGGAAAAGTATGGAAAACTATAACTGCCAAGGATGGTTTAAAGGGTAGTGCAGTAACAAAACTCTCTCAGGATAGGGATGGAAAAATGTGGGTTGCCACTAACGATTCAGGCCTAAACTTAGTTACTATCCAAGGCGATAACATTTCAATAGATTATATAAATGAAAAAAATGGACTAACATCAAATTTCGTTCTCGATATTCTGCATAGTTCCAATGGTTCTACCTGGATTGCAATGATTGGTGGCGTTAACATCATTTCATTTATCGATGGTAAACCCAAAATTCAGAAACTTGAATCTGTTGTATCAATTCCAAGCAACCTTTTTTCTTGCATTGATGAGGATGAAAAAGGGAGTATTTGGTTAGGAACTTTAGATGCAGGTGCTTTCCTTTTAACTCAAAAGAATAGTAAATTCTCAGCCACACCATACGGTGAGCAAAAGGGAATATCTGACTCCAGAATTTGGGATATATACTGCGATGTAGATAATCAGGTATGGTTTGGAACTAACGATAATGGCCTGTATCATTTAAAAAACAACACCATCATTAGCATATCAACCAAGAATGGATTACCCGGAAATCTTGTTTTAAGTATTAATCGCGATAAGAATAGAAACCTTTGGATTGGTTCAATGAACGGTCTTTCTTTATTTCAGGGATTTCACTTAGTTCATTTTACTCTCGATGATGGTTTGCCTGGCAAACAGGTACTTGCATTAAAGGCTAACACGGATAATACCCTTTGGGTTGGTGGCGATGGAAAAGGTCTTGCTAAAGTTAGCGTGCGAAACAATAAGTTAACCTCCTCATTTTTCGGCACTAGCAGCGGCTTCACAAGTACACAGGTTACATCTGTTGATGTCGACAATCAAGGTCGCTTGATTGTTGGAACCCGTGGCGATGGAATAGCAATTAAGCAAGCCGATATGTTTAAGTATTTAACCAACTACGATGGCTTAGCCGACGATAACATCAATTGTGTTTACTGGAATAGATTGGGCTCAATATATGCTGGAACTGATGTTGGTTACAACGAAATCAAAAGTGATAAAATTTATACGATAAATGAGGAGAACGGACTTATTCACCCTGAAGTGCAGACCGTAATTTCCGATTTAAACGGAAATATATGGATGGGCACCCTAGGTGGTTTAGCAAGTTTTCACCCATTAACTTGGAATTATCGGGACTTCAACGAGGCCGAGGGTCTTTCTGATTTAAGAATTCATGCTCTTGCCGTAGATAAACTCAATCAAATTTACATTGGAACTACAAGCGGAATTTTTAGGTATAATTCAAAGACTGACACTATTGTTCCTATATTAAACAAGGAGTTAAATGCCAAAACTGTTAACTCGCTTATCTTTTACGACGATACAGTTCTTGTTGCTGGGACAACTCTAGGTTTCAATAAAATATATTTCGATAAAAAATTTGAAAAGCCTTTAAAAATAAATTGTTACGACAAATCCAATGGTTTCAAGTTTAGTGAAACAAATATTAATTCTATTTGTAAGGATTTAAGCAACAGTATTTGGATTGGAACAGTAAGCGGTCTAACCCGTTACCAATCAGAATTGGAAGATACTGCTAGGGGAACGCCAGTAGTTCATATTACAGGAATCCGGCTTTCGTTCGAAAAAGTTGATTGGGGTTCTATCTGTCAAGTAACTTCTACGTGGTTCAGTGTTCCCGACCAGTTAAAATTAAAATATTATCAGAATCATATCACTTTCGATTACGACGGTATCTTTTTATTGAATCCTGAGAAGGTTAGGTATAGGTACAAGCTGGAGCCATTCGAGAAAAATTGGTCGCCATCAACAAATAGTCGAAGTGTAACATATCCTGGCCTAAACGATGGGAAGTACACATTTTACCTAAGCGCCAGTTCCGATGGAGTGAATTGGTCTGAACCAGTAGCATATAAATTAACCATTGCACCTCCATTCTGGAAAACAGTTTGGTTCTATATTGCTTGCATTATAGGGTTTATAGTACTTCTAATATTTTTTATTCGATACCGAGAGCGAAAATTGAGGAAGGAAAAAGAATACCTTGAGCAGGTTGTAAAGGAACGTACAGCCGAGGTTGTTGCTCAAAAAGAGCACATAGAGGCTCAAAAGGAAGAGATTACATCAAGCATAACCTATGCGCGCAGAATACAGCAGGCGGTGTTACCCCAGTTTGAAATTTTATCGGAAAACACAAGCGATTGCTTTGTTCTTTACAAACCCCGCGATATAGTCAGCGGCGATTTTTACTGGATTGGAAAAAGCAATAATCACCTAATTGTTGCTGCGGCCGATTGTACTGGCCATGGAGTGCCTGGCGCTTTTATGAGTATGCTCGGAATTAGCTTTATGAATAAGATAGTAAATGAGCTGAAGATTGACTCGCCCGAGCAAATTCTAAATCACATGCGCAGTAATGTTATCACATCGCTTAAGCAGGGTAATTACGAGGGAACCACCAAGGATGGAATGGATATGGCGCTTTGTTTGGTCAATTTCAATAACCTTGAACTTACATTTGCTGGGGCTTATAATCCGGCTGTAATTGTTTCACAAAATGAGGTTATAGAGCTTAAGGCTGATCGTATGCCCGTGGGTTTACACATCAAAATGGACGATTTTACCAACGAAAAATATCAACTCAGAAAGGGCGATTGTGTTTACTTATTCTCCGATGGTTTTCAGGACCAAATGGGAGGTCCCGATGGTCGAAAATTTATGCGGAAAAATCTTCGTGACCTTTTGCTTTCAATCCACAATAAGCCATTTGTGGAGCAACACCAAATACTTGAGAAAACAATTGAGAATTGGCGAATGTCTTACCCTGAAAATGGTGGCTTAGAGCAAATAGATGATATATTGGTTCTCGGTTTTACCGTTTAGTTTTTCATTATTTTTTCAATTCAAACTATTGCCAAAATTTCTTTATGGCTTTAGCCATATTTTTTTGTTTTGATTAATCTGGTATAACTTTTGATTCGAAAAAGTTGAGTGTTTTATATAGTTTTTAACTATAAACCCGTAACTTTCGGAATTAGTTTAAATTATTTCTGCTGATTAACTGTTGATTATGAATGTGATAAAGCGATTTATATTTTTGTCAATATTTCTTTTGCTAACCATTCACCTAAACCTATTTTCACAGGAATGTAAGGGTAATTCGTATTTTAAGTCCGATACTTTATACAAAGAATGTAGCGTCTATAATATAATTTTGTCCGGGAAGGAGTTAATCGTAAAAAACTACTTTAAAGCAATTGCTAATGAAGATTTAAGTAACCAATGTTGCGAAGGTATTGTAAATGCAATTAACAAGCTTAATCCCAAAGATAAAGTTACTCATACAATTTGGATTTTAGAGGAGGCTAAGAATCGGTCAACAGATGTTCGCGAAAAAATATATACAACTTTGCTAAAGGTCAATTATCCTAAACCCACGTACCTTTTAAAACCTATGATTAATAGTTATTTTACGAGTTTTCGAGAGCCTGAGGATTCTTTAGCAAAGCAGGTTAATGCGTTACACTGGAATATGATAAGGTAAGTTTAATGTATAATCAAAATAATATCTTTTATATGAAAAAACTAATATTTTGCGTGATTGCGTGTTTGTCATTCTCACTAATCTTTACTTCTTGCGAGAAAGAAGAATCTTTTGATGAGTCTCTATTGATTGGGGAGTGGAAGGGGACAGAATATTTTTCTACTGATACACAGAATCCATACCACGAGGTGCATTACAAATATTTTAGTAACAAAGATGGTTATACATGGGACGTTACTGATAATGTTTTAGAGGAAGAAGCACAACCATTTACTTGGACT
>CAZTVY010000149.1:0-6930 GCA_964617235.1 uncultured Rikenellaceae bacterium
CGCAGAAATATCCTTTTCGTGGGATAGTACATTATGTTTCCTAAGAAAAAATCTCATAAAAAAACAGGGGATTTATTATCCCCTGATATTATTTTGTTTTTTTGGTATATTCCTTCAAGAAAACATCTATTGCGTGGGTCATACTCGGACAGGCTGGCGTAGGTGCTGTTACATCGAGCCTTAAACCTGCATCCTTAACCGCTTTGGCTGTACTGGCACCAAATGCGCCAATAACAATCTCTTTTTGGTCAAAATTAGGGAAATTGTCGTGTAGTGACTTTATTCCGTTCGGGCTGTAAAAAACAATCATCTCGTAAGGAAAATCATCCCTTAAGTCTGATAAATCACTACTAACAGTTTTATAGAAAATTGCCTTCGTGTACTTAATCTTGGCCTTATCGAGAGATTTAGGTATTTCGGGCTTATGAACATCTGATAGGGAAAGTAAATACTTTTCCTCCTTATGCTTTTGCATAATCTCAAGCAAATCGGCAAAAGTGTTGTTACCGTAAAAGATTTTTCGTTTCCTGTAAACAATATACTTCTGCAGGTAAAGAGCAATAGACTCTGTAATGCAGAAATATTTCATTGTTTCGGGAACTGTAACTCTAACCTCCTCGCAAATTCTAAAGAAATGGTCCACTGCAGTTTTGCTGGTAAAAATAACCGCAGTGTGGTCCAAAATGTTAATTTTTTGCTGCCTAAATTCCTTAGAAGAAACACCCTCTACGTGAATAAAGGGTCGGAAATCAATCTTCAAACCATACTTCTGAGCTAACTCCATATAAGGAGATTTCTCGTTCTGTGGCTCGGGTTGCGAAATTACTACTTTTTTGATTTTCAAGGCCCTAAAGTTTTATTTCAATCTCACTCTACATCCTTTGTACCTGCAGGTAAAGTATAATTACAGGTACAATTTCAAGGGCACAAAGGTATAAAATGAAATACAAAAATGAAACACTGTTTTTAAGAAACAATGAAAGTAATCTTATAAATCTGTATATCAATATAATAGCCAGCATTCCAATTGAACTATAAAGTAAATATCCCGACGTAGGTGCATTGATATAGAACACAATTAATGATAATGGGAAAAGAACAAAACCTCCTCCACGGATTGCGATTAAGGTGTCGAAATAAAGTTTTTGTGTAAATGTTTTATCAGGAATAATAAGCTCTATTGACTTATGTAATATGTAATAATATAGTCTATAAGCAACCAGCGCTCCAAGTATAATTAAAAATAGTATTATGCTCGCCCAACCAGTTGTGCTTTGTGTGCCCAATCCACCAATAAAACTAAAGGTTAAAAAGGATAAAGTGATGATAGATATGGTATCGAGCAATAAAAGTAATCGCTTGGTGGGAACGTTTAGGTCGGCAACAAATTTCTCTACAACATAGGCGTAGATTAAACCTTCGAAAAATTTTCCAAGGTATTTTGAGTAACGAACAAGAATGGCAACGAACGCAACAAGACCAATTAAAAAAGGGATTATAAATAAATCAATGGTTGGATTTTGTTTTAATTCCTTTGGATGTATCCAACCCTTGGAATTCTGAACCTCTGTTGATGATTTAAAAACTGTTTTAACTTCAACTACTGGTTTCACAATCTGTTTGTCGATAATATAACACTCGTTATTTAAAGTATTAAGTGAATTATACTGATATATAAAATTATCATACAAATTATTATGTGCATTTTCTTTTGAGTTAATGGAATAATTTGCAGGGATATAATTTACCTGCAACAATGATTCCTGCGAAACCGAAGTGCTATCCTGTAATACTGAAGACGAAGTAAGTGCCATAAACAAAAAATTGATACGCAAAAGTATCTATTATTTGCTAAAATGCGATAGTAGTATATCGGCTTTCTTTTCGCCAATAAGCGAAATTAATTCTTCGCGTGTTGCTTTCTTAATTCCATCAAAAGATTTAAAGGTGGAAAAAAGTTGTTGAACTGTCTTAGGGCCAATACCGTTAATACCATCCAACGATGAAGATATTGCACCTTTACTTCGCCTTGAGGTATGATGCTTTACGCCAAACCGATGAGCCTCGTCGCGGGCTTGTTGAATTACTTTTAGGGTTTCGGAACGCTTGTCGAGGTACAAAGGAACAGAGTCGCCAGGAAAGTATATTTCCTCCAAACGTTTGGCAATACCAATTAATTTTATTTTTTCGGATAAACCTAATTCATGAATACTTTCAAACGCTGCACTAAGCTGACCTTTACCGCCATCAATAATAACCAACTGAGGCAATGATTGGTTCTCCTCCAACAATCTTGAGTAACGCCGATAAACAACCTCACGCATGGAAGCGAAGTCATCAGGACCTTCAACGGTTTTTATATTGAAATGCCTGTAATCGCGCTTGGAGGGCTTGGCATTTTTAAAAACTACACAGGCCGCAACAGGATTTGTTCCCTGAAAATTGGAATTATCGAAACACTCAATATGCTCTGGAAGTTCAACAAGATTTAGGTCGTCCTTAATTTTCTGAAGCAAACGGTCAACCTTGTTCTGCGGATTTTTTAGGTCGTCGCGTTTAATTAACTCATCAATGTATGCAGCGCAATTCCTTAAACTCAAATCAACTAAATTCCGCTTCTCCCCTCTTTGTGGCGCTGAATAATTGAGATTATCGATAAGAAAATCGGGCATAATATTCACGATAACATTCTTTGAAGTGCTCCTCAAACGACTTCTTATTTCTGTTATTGCATACGATAGCAGCTCTGGCAACTCCTCCTCGAGCTGGTTTTTTATCTCTAAATTATACGATTGAATTATGACACCAGAACTCACATTGAGGTAATTCACAACATTAATTCCATCTTTCTGTAAAATTGTATAAACCTCAATATCTTTTAATTGAGGATTAATAATTGTAGTTCTACTTTGAAATCGGTGCAAAATATCAATTTTATTCTTGAGCATCTGTGCTCGCTCAAACTGATACTCATCGGCAAAGCGTTTCATCTCCTGATTTAACCATTTTAGAACGTCGGAAAGATTTCCTTGCAGTATTTTTTTGATGGCATCGATATTAACACGGTAATCTGTCTCTTCCTGTAAGCCAATGCATGGGGCTAAACAATTACCTATTTGATACTCCAAGCAGGGCTTATACTTTCCCTTTGCAATCATCTGCTGCGATAGATTAAGGCTACAGGTTCGCAGTGGAAAAAGCCCTTTTATTAAATCGAGTAATGTTTTTACTAATCGGCCCGAAGTGTATGGACCGAAATAAATGCTTCCATCCTCAATGTAATTGCGAGTGCTGAAAACACGAGGGAATGGTTCGTTTTTAATACAAATCCAAGGATAGGTTTTATCATCCTTTAAAAGAATGTTGTACTTGGGTTGATGCTTCTTTATAAGAACATTTTCAAGCAAAAGAGCATCGGACTCAGAATCGACAACTACAAACTTAATTGATGCGATTTTGCGAACAAGTGTTCGCAACTTGTTATTGGTTTGATTGGTTTTATTGAAGTACGAAGAAACTCGTTTCTTTAAACTCTTGGCTTTACCAATATAAAGCAAACCACCCTCGGTGTCGTAAAACTGATACACCCCAGGTAATTCTGGCATAACCCTTACCGACTCCTGAACGGATTCCGTAATCATAAATATCAACCGTTTGTAAAGGTAAACACTAATTAAAATTTAAATATCAACTAAATAAAAAGTTCAGTATAGTTAAATTTATCCACATCAAACAATCCTGCTGGAGTTATTTTTAGATGTGGAATTACCGATAACGACATAAATGACATCGTCATAAATGGTGCTTTAAGTTTGCATCCATCGGAAATTACTTTGGAGTTTATTTTCTCGTAAGCAGATGCGGCAACCTCGGCTGTAGAGTCAGTCATTAAACCGTAAACAGGAAGTGGAAGACCGTGTAGTTGTTGTCCATCAAAATAGCAAACCCCTCCTCTATTCTTAATAATGAATTCCAAGCATTTTTCAATGGATACATTATCACAACCAACGGAAATAATATGATGACTATCGTGTGCTATGCTTGCAGCAATGGCACCTTTCTTCATTCCAAAACCCTTAATTAAACCAACAGATAGTTCGTTCTCCTTGTATCTACTTAACACAGCTATCTTCAAAACATCTTCTTTAAGATTGCAACTTAAAGTTTCAGCTTCATTATATACAACTACCGAATTAGTAATCAGCTCATCATTTATAACCTCAATTGCATTTACATTGCTTGAAGCCACATTTAAATTCAAATTTGAAGGGTTGAAACTGGTTGGAAAAACATAATTCAATGCTGAATACGATTTCTGAACTTTTTCTTCTCTCTCTAAAACATCTAAACCATTAATAAATGTACTCTGAATATTGAGGTTTTGAAGATTATCAACCACCAAAAAATCGGCAAAATCGCCTTCTTGCAGTAACCCTACATTCAACTTATAATGATTAACAGGGTTAACTGATGAAACCTGCAACACATCAAAAACATCATAGCCCAACGCTAGGGATTGCTTTACCTTTAGGTTAATGTGACCATGAAGCAACTCATCGGGATGACAATCGTCGGTACAAAACATTAAATGTTTGCTATATTCATTAATTAGCGGATGTAGAGCACTGAAATTCTTGGCCGCACTACCATCGCGAATAAGAATTTTCATTCCCAGTTTTATTTTCTCCAAGGCCTCCTCGAGTGTGAAACACTCATGGTCAGTTGTAATTCCCGCAGAAACATAGGATTTAAGTGCATCGCCACTCAACCCTGGCACATGGCCATCCACGGGTTTATTTACTGTGTGCGCTTTACCAATAATCTGCATAACGCTCTCCGATTTACATATCACACCGGGAAAATTCATCATTTCAGCAAGGAAATGAATGTCGTTCCGCTTCATTAATCCCTCAATAATCTCTGGGGTGAAAGGTTGAAAACACTCATCGAAAGGAGAAGCTGGAACGCACGAAGGTGCCCCAAAATAAAACTTCAAATCTGAATCCTTTGCATCGTTTATCATAAACTCCACTCCCTTTACACCCGAAACATTGGCAATCTCGTGCGGGTCGGTTACAACCGCAACAGTGCCATGTTTTACTGCGGCTCTTGCAAAATTCGACGGAGTAAGCATAGAACTTTCTATATGAACGTGCGAATCGACAAATCCTGGCAAAATTATCGGATGTTTTATATTCGAATCCTTTTCTATTTTCGCTATTTTTCCATCCTGAATTCTTAGGGTTGCGCCAAACGACTCCCTTAAAATTGGGTCGAAAACAACCCCAGTAATAGTAAAATTTGTACTCATAATTGAAATATTTTGAATAAATAATAAATTATATTACAATACAATAACCAAAATCACCTACACTAACAAAGAAAATGTTCCACGTGGAACATTTATGTAAAAAATTCTAAAAACCGCAATGTTCCACGTGGAACATTTAAAGTATTTATTTAGCTATCTGCCAAAATAAACTAGTAAAACATTAATGTCGCTAGGAGAAATGCCAGGTATCCGTTTTGCCTCTCCTATTGATTGAGGTTTATGCTTAGTTAACTTTTGACGGGCTTCCGTGCTTAATGATTCTAGTGTAGTAAAATTAAAATTTAATGGTATTGGAACATGCTCAAGTCGCGATATTTTATCTGCAATAAGTTTTTCCTTGTCAATATAACCCTGATATTTAATTTTTATCTCAACCGCCTCCAATATTTCAGAAGATAATTCTTGCTCATCTGTACTTAAAATATTAAGTTTTTCTTGGATATCCTTTAAACTAATCTCTGGTCTGATGATAACATCAAAAAGTTTCTTCTTTTGGTTTAACGGAGAACTATTATTTGCTTCTAAATACTGATTAACAAAACCTGGTTCAATTGAAGTCTCCTGAATATATTGGTAAAGTCTATTTATAGTTTCGTACTTTCGAGTAAAACTTTCAAATTCTTCCTTGTTAATCATTCCCAACCTATACCCTATTGGAATCAATCTTTCATCAGCATTATCTTGACGAATTAAAATTCTGAATTCTGCGCGACTTGTAAAAACACGATAGGGCTCATCAACTCCCTTTGTAATTAAGTCGTCAATCATCACACCAATATAAGCCTGGTCGCGATTTAAAACGAATGGCTCTTGATTGGTTATAGTAAGGTGAGCATTAATTCCTGCAACCAAACCTTGCCCTGCTGCCTCCTCGTAACCTGTAGTACCATTAATCTGCCCAGCAAAGAACAATTTGTTAATCAACTTCGATTCTAATGTATGCTTTAACTGAGTAGGTGGGAAATAATCGTACTCTATAGCGTAACCAGGACGAAGAATATTCACATTTTCAAAGCCAGGAATTAATCGTAATGCCTTAAATTGAACATCCCAAGGTAGGGATGAGCTAAAACCATTAAGGTACATCTCATAGGTAAACACACCCTCGGGTTCTAAAAATAACTGATGCGATTCCTTGCTGGAAAAAGTATTCACTTTATCTTCAATGCTGGGACAATACCTTGGACCAATTCCTTTAATGCGACCAGAAAAAAGTGGAGAATCATCAAATCCTTCTTTTAAAACCTCATGAACCTTTTTGTCGGTGTGAACTATATAGCAATGCTTAATTGGTAAATCTGTTTTGACATTTGGGTCGAACGAGAACTTTCCAAGCGATTCACTCTCTTGAATAATCATCTTGGAATAATCAACAGTACGTCCATCGATACGAACAGGTGTTCCTGTTTTCATCCTGCCTGACTCAATTCCTAAGTCTTTTAAACGCTCAGTAAGTCCAACCGAATTGCTCTCCCCTATTCTGCCTCCTGTAACATTTGTTCGCCCAATATGAATAATACCGTTTAAAAAAGTTCCGTTTGTGAGAATTACAGATTTACATGAGAATTGAATTCCATTTTTAGTAACAACACCATTTA
>CAZTVY010000150.1:0-6920 GCA_964617235.1 uncultured Rikenellaceae bacterium
GCTTCTTTAATGTATTGCCATTTTGTGGTGCCGTCAAAGTATATTTCCATACCCATCATTTCCAAAAAATATTTATTGCCCTTTGCAATTATTTTTCCTTGATGAGTATCGGTGATTTTTTCCTGAAGATTTTCCAGAGTAAAAGTGAAAGTTGCATTGATTGTTTTTACAGTCTGCATTTTCTGGCTAAAATCCTTCACGGCCTGAGTTGCATCAGGGTTCTCTTGTGCAAAAATGCAAAATGGCACAAAAACTAATAGTATCGCTAATATTTTCTTCATCTTGGTCGATTATGTTGTTAAATTTTGAGCGTCAAAGATAGTAATTATGAATTACACTGATAAAATTATTGACTACTGATATTCTTCAAAAGTTGTTCCAAAGACATTTCATCAACTATTAAAACTTGTCGGGCTTTACTTCCCTCAAATGGACCAACAATGCCTGCAGCTTCCAGTTGGTCTACAATTCTTCCTGCTCTGTTGTACCCAATAGAGAATTTACGTTGAATTAAGGATGTTGAGCCCATTTGCGACTGAACAACAAGTCTTGCCGCATCCTCAAACAGTTCATCGCGTTTTCTTAAGTCAACCTCAAGGTTTACATCTTGGCTCTCGGGAACATACTCTGGTAGTTGGAATGCGGTGGAGTAGCCTTGTTGGTTACTTACAAAATCGGTAATGCGTTCGATTTCCGGTATATCTATAAATGCGCACTGTACACGAATCATATCGCTACCTGCCGAAACGAGCATATCGCCACGGCCAATTAGATGATTTGCGCCAGGATGGTCGAGTATGGTTCTGGAGTCAATCATCGATGAAACACGGAACGCAATACGTGCAGGGAAGTTCGCCTTAATTACGCCAGTAATAATGTTGGTTGATGGACGCTGAGTTGCGATAATTAGGTGAATACCAATTGCACGGGCCAATTGGGCAATACGGGCAATGGGCATTTCCACTTCCCGGCCTGCAGTCATAATTAAATCGGCAAACTCGTCGATAATTACTACAATATATGGTAGGAATTTATGCCCTTTATGTGGATTTAGTCTGCGCGATACAAACTTATCGTTATACTCCTTGATATTACGAACCTGTGCTAGTTTTAAGAGTTCATAGCGTTGGTCCATTTCAATACAAAGCGAGTTTAAGGTGTTTATTACCTTCTGTGTATCAGTGATAATTGCATCTTCGGTATCGGGCAACTTTGCCAAGAAGTGTTTCTCCAGTTTGCTGTAAAGGGTTAACTCTACCTTCTTTGGGTCAACCAGCACAAACTTAATTTCGGCTGGGTGTTTTTTGTAAAGCAGCGATGTTATAATAGCATTCAACCCAACCGACTTTCCTTGTCCTGTTGCTCCAGCCACAAGTAGGTGGGGCAGTTTGGTTAGGTCGAGCATAAATATCTCGTTGGATATGGTTTTGCCCAACGCTATGGTTAAATCGAACTTACTCTCCTGAAATTTCTGAGATTTTATGATGGAGTGCATCGATACTATTTCGGGATGCTGGTTTGGAACTTCAATACCAATTGTACCTCTACCAGGAATTGGTGCTATAATTCGAATTCCTAAGGCTGCAAGGCTAAGAGCAATATCATCCTCCAGATTCTTAATCTTGCTAATTCTTATGCCTGGGGCAGGGACAATTTCGTAAAGAGTTACTGTTGGCCCTATAGTCGCTTTTATTTTATCAATCTGGATTTTATAGTGCGAGAGGGTTTCAACAATCTTATTTTTATTCTCAATTAATGTTTCACTGGTAACTGGCGACGAGGTGTTTTTGTAGTCTTCAAGAAGTTCAATTAATGGCCTTTGGTAGTGCGACAGTTCTAGGGTAGGATCGTACATCTCCTGCTCATTAATTAAATCTTCGTTAAGTTCCTTCTCCTGAATGGTCTCAACGGTAAATTCCACATCGCTTTCATCCTCAACCTTAACAACCGACTGGGTTAGGTGGGTATTCTCTTCTTTAACGGTTGGTGTAGGTTCTATGAATGTATCTTTTTCCTCAAAAACAAGTGAATCATCCTCCTCATCTTCTTCAATTGTATCAGTTTCCTCTTCTATTTCCTCTTCAGGAATAGTATTTTCAACCGATTCGGGTTTTTCGATATTGACTATGCTTGGGATTTCTTCTACGGTGACAGTTTTTTCTGCAGGCTTTTCCTCTATATCGAATACCTCTGACGATTCATCGCCTTTCTCCGATTTTTTGAATGTTTTTTTGAGATACTGAGCAATATCCCAAACAATTCTATTGTACCAGTGTAGCGATGAGGGTTTAACATAGATTGTATATGCAATAACCATTACCAGTAGTAGGAATGCCGTACCGACCTTACCCAGTATTGCCGAAATCCATTCCGAAACAAAAAGCCCGTGAGCACCACCCAATCCGCTACCCAAGAATCCGTGCGCGGTTCCAAATAGGAATCCTGTAACCAAAGAGAATAGTACAACTCCAACAATCACCTTGAAGGTTGGTTTCCATAATCTTCCGTTGTATAGTTTCAGTAGTTTTAGAGCAAAAACTGCAAAAATAAGAGGAAAAGCTAGCGATGAAACGCCGAACCACTTATGCATAAACTGCATGGAGATACTTGCGCCAAGTTTTCCGGTCCAGTTCTTTACACGAATATCGGAGCCCGAAAATAAGTTTTGCCATTCAAAGCTTTGGTCTACCTTCCAGGTAAAAAGGTAGGATATAAAAGCTATAGTAATATAAATACTTAAAAGCAAAGTAAAGAGTCCAATAGTAAAACGAACTCTCTCGTCTTTAAAGAATGATTTTTTGTCGGCCGAATTATCTTGTTCTTTATCCTTTTTTTCTTTGCCAGTATTATCGTTTCCGTTTGCTTTTTCCTTTGCCATTATGTAAAAGTCTGAATCTTAAAATAATAGTGATAGTATAAATCTATGCAAAGTAATATAATAATCCGATAATTCGGGTTATTTAGGTGGGCAATATTATTAACAGATTTCTAAAAAGAGAACTTTTTCCTTTATACCAAGTAACTTAACAATTACAAACTATTGTTGCAGTAAGTAAATTAGGTCAGTGATAGTTTGAAAATCGACCTGGGTGTAGTCCTGTGGAATAGAAAAAGTGTCGTCGGAAATTTTGCTCTTCTTAACCGATTTAGCCTCTAAGCGCATCATCAGTGAGTTTATTCTAAGATTGAATGCAAGCAATACTCCGTCAATCTCTTCAAAAGGAGTATTAATGTTTGGAGCATTTATATCAATATCTTTTGTATAGATTATTTCGAACTCAGAATCGGGCTTATCGGAAAAATACCCCTTGGCCTTGTAGCATCTATAAGACATAAATTTACACGGCTCGTGGTTTGATGTGATTTTAACGGAAGGAATTCGAGCGTAAAGTGCTGGGTATTTTCCATCGGTATTGGGCTCCTCGTGGTATAACTTTTTGTTGAATACCTTAACCAGTGTAATAAATTGTTGGTTTACATGATTGCTAATAATTGAAATTGATATTGCACCTGAGAAAGCATCAATGGTATTGAGCGTGTTGTTATCCTTGAACTTTACAATAAGCGAAGAGGGCAGAAGCCGTACATCCATTTTTTTAGAAGTAGCACTGTCGTAAGTAATCTCATACTTGATAACACCTTCCTTGATTCTCTTTTTTGAAATAATCTCGCGGCACGATGTAGTTGATAGTAAAAATAGAGAAGAAACAACAATAGACGTTGGCAAATACCTCATATTCACTTTTTAAATTTTCGTAAAAGTACTAAAATAGATTTACCTAGCAATTTGTTTTTTGACCAATAACCCCAATTGTTTTCTTAAATATTGTTTATCAAATTTGTTTTGCCAAAAGATGTTTCTTAGCATGTTTTTTTAGTGTTTTTGTAATTTAAAGAAATTCAACTAGGTAGAATATTTGTGTTATTAAACATACTGTAAATCAGATGAGGGGATAGCCTGCTTTGGGGGTATAGATATTAGGATTCAAAAAAATTTATAGCTTTGCAATCTTAATCTGAACCTAATAAAGTTTTGACAATGAATAAATTGGCTGTTGTGGCCTTGGGAGGCAATGCGTTACTCCGAGGCAATCAGGTAGGAACAATCGAAGAGCAAGAGCAGAACACCACTGATACTCTTGAGAATCTTGTGTATTTAATTAAGGAAGGTTACAACCTAGTTATTAGCCATGGTAATGGCCCACAAGTTGGTAACATTCTAATGCGTAACGATGCTGGTGAGCAAATGTATGGTATTCCTCAAATGCCTTTGGATATTTGTGTTGCCGATTCACAGGGTGGTATCGGTTATATGATTGAACGTATGCTTCGCAACGTTCTTAAAAAACATGGTATTAACAAGGAGGTTTGCTGTCTTGTTACTCCTGTTATTGTTGACCATGATGATCCAGCATTCAAAAACCCAACTAAACGTGTTGGTCGTATCTACGATAAAGCTCAGGCCGATGAGCTTGCTGCTCAAAAAGGTTGGGAGTTTAAGGAAGAGGTAAAAGATACTGGTAGCGGATGGCGCCGTGTTGTTCCTTCTCCAAAACCAAAAGGAATTCTTAACATCAAGGTTATTGAGCAACTAGTTAACCAAGGCATTATTGTTATTGCTTCAGGTGGTGGTGGTGTGCCAGTTTACATTGATGAGAAAAATGATGTTCGTCCAGCTGAGGCTGTAATCGATAAGGATCTTGCATCGGCATTAATGGGTGGTATGATTAAGGCTGACGAGTTTTACATTCTAACCGATGTGCCTTATGTTTACATCAACTACAAGAAGCCCAATGAGATGAAGATTGAGCACCTTAGCCATGCCGATACTATGAAATATATGAACGAGGGCATGTTTGGCGAGGGTAACATGGCTCCAAAAATCCGTGCTTGCCTAACCTTTATTGAGAATGGTGGTAAGAAAAGCGTTATTACCGAGGCTACTAAACTTGAGGATAGAAGTTACGGTACCAAAATTACAATGGAATACTAAATCACTTTAAAACATAAAGCTATGTCATTCAACTTAAGAAATCGTAGTTTTCTAAAACTTTTGGATTTCACTCCAAAGGAAATCCAGTTCTTACTCGATTTATCTGCCGATCTTAAAAAGGCAAAGTACACTGGAAACGAGATTCCTCGTTTAAAAGGTAAAAATATTGTTCTTCTTTTCGAGAAGGATTCAACCCGTACCCGTTGTGCATTCGAGGTTGCTGCATACGATCAGGGTGCACACGTTACGTATTTAGGCCCTGCTGGCTCACAAATGGGTAAAAAAGAGTCTATGGAAGATACCGCTCGCGTTCTTGGACGCATGTACGACGGTATTGAGTACCGTGGTTACTCTCAGGAAATTGTTGAAACTCTTGCTAAGTACTCCGGTGTGCCTGTTTGGAATGGTTTAACAACCGAATTCCACCCAACTCAAATTTTAGCCGACTTCCTAACCATGCGCGAGCATAGCAGCAAACCTTTGAACGAGGTTGCATTCTGTTACATGGGCGATGCTCGTAACAACATGGGTAACTCCCTAATGGTTGGTGCTGCTAAAATGGGTATGGATTTCAGAGCATGCGCTCCAAAAGCTTGCTGGCCACAGGAAGAGTTAGTTGCTAAATGTCGTGAGATTGCAAAGGAAACTGGCGCTAAAATTACTTTAACTGAAAAGGTAGAAGAGGGCGTTAAAGGTTGCGATTTCCTTTATACCGACGTTTGGGTATCGATGGGTGAGCCAGATTCAGTATGGGATGAGAGAATTAAATTACTTACTCCTTACCAAGTTAACAAGAGGGCAATGGAATTAACTGGCAATCCAAACTGCAAGTTCATGCACTGCTTACCAGCATTCCACAACCGTAAAACTGCTGTAGGCGAGGAAATTTTTAAGAAATTCGGTCTTGAATCAATGGAAGTTACCGAGGAGGTATTCGAGTCTCCAGCATCTATTGTATTCGATGAGGCTGAAAACCGCGTACACACTATTAAGGCAGTAATGGTTGCTACTCTAGGTCAATAATTAGCAAACGAATATTTTAGCAAAAAAGCAGCTTTTTAGCTGCTTTTTTTGCTTTTATTGTTTTTTAACACTAATTTTAGTTTGGTGTTATAATAATTCTTTGCCTTATGATGATTTATGTAGGAAACATTTCGTATTCAATGACTACCGATGAGTTAAAAGAACTTTTTGTTCCTTACGGTAGCGTTAAAGAAGTGAAAATTATTGCTGACAAAGCCTCTGGTAAATCCAAAGGTTATGGTTTTGTCGAGATGGAAAGCGATGAGGATGGCCTAAAAGCTATCGCTGCTCTTAACGATTCACAGGTTAAGGGTCGTAACATTAAAGTGAATAACGCCTTCCGTAAAAACGACACAAAACCTGCTGAGTAAGTTAAGGCTTACCTTTCTAGCGCAGGAATGTTTCCACCACAAAGTGGTAGGTTATTACTCCTGATATAGCAAATTTTAGCCCCGTACCCAGTAGAAAACCAATGAAAGAACCTGTAGCCGAGAGCCACGGGTTGCTTTTATTTTTGCTATCCCTATTGGTATATTCCCCAAGGAACGCTCCTATAAATGGACCTATTATAATGCCAAATGGTGGAAATATAAATATCCCTATAACAAGCCCTATTGTTGCACCCCAAACACCACGCTTTGTTCCGCCCATTTGTTTAGTTGCCCAAATGGGTAAAATATAATCGGCAATGGTGACCAATAGTGCAAAAATTCCTGTCCAGAGCAGTAAACTTCCACTAAAGTTTCCGAACTGCGTAAAGTAAACAATAAGCAAGCCTCCCCAGCTAAATGGTGGGCCAGGTATAACTGGCAGTATGCATCCGAGTAATCCTAGAATAATAAGGATTATGGCAATTGCAACAAGAAAATAATCGAGTACCATCCTGTTTCAGTTTTGTTTGACT
>CAZTVY010000151.1:0-6863 GCA_964617235.1 uncultured Rikenellaceae bacterium
GGCGTTGCTGTTCCAAGTAGAACCTTGGCATTATGAATTGAAGCCAGCACAATGGCCGCATCGCGCGCATTGTATCGAGGTGAGGGATTATACTGCTTATAGGTGTTCTCGTGCTCCTCATCAACAATAATCAACCCTAAGTTACGGTATGGCAGAAAGACCGATGAACGCACACCAAGAATTATATCGAAGTTTGCGAGGTTGGTTTCAGTTGCCAGAACGCCATTGTAAACCTCGACGCGTTGCGAATCGCTGAATTTTGAGTGATATACACCAACCCTATTGCCAAATATCTTCCTAAGTCTATTGATTATTTGCGCAGTAAGCGCAATCTCCGGTAAAAGATAGAGCACTTGCTTTCCTTTACTTACTGCATCCTGAATTAGATGGATGTAAACTTCAGTTTTCCCGCTCGATGTTACACCGTGAAGCAACACAACATTCTGAGACTGGAACATTTCCTGAATAGTCAACAATGCTTCCTTTTGCGTTTCGTTCAGTGTGGCAGGTCGGAAAGTATCGTCGCTACTGGACGATAGCCTAGACACAGTTTGCTCCTCCTGAACCAAAACTCCTTTTTGAATAAGAGCCGCCAGCACACCGGTGCTCACATCAACCCTTTCCTGTATCAATTTCTTGGAAACCCTGAAATTTAACATTTCCTTGGGATTATCGGCCAGCGAGAGGAGCGCAAGAATAAGTTTTTGCTGAGCAGGTGCACGTTTCATTCCTTCAAGAAGGGTGTTTAATGAATCGTTAGTCCTATACTCCTGTGAAAGCGAAATGAAATACTCAACCTTGGGTTGATAGTCGTTCTCTATCTCCTCGTTAATGCTAATTGCCTGCTTGTTTAACAGGGATTTTATTACACCCATTGGATTTTTGAAATCCACTTTGGAGACAATATCCTGAATGGTGAGTTTTTTCTTGCTATCGAGCAGATGCAATATGATTTGCTCATTATCGGTTAGGTCGATATCCTCAAGTTCGGTTCTTCCAATGTATGTATCGCTCTCCATCTTTAGTGCAGAAGGCAAAGCGGCCTTCATCACCTCGCCAAGTGTGCACATATAGTAATCGGCAATCCACTCCCAGAATTTTAGCTGAGTGGGTAAAACAATTGGCGCTTCGTCAATTAGCTGGAGAATATCTTTGGTTTGATAATTTTCAGGAGCCTGCTGATGCACCCTATACACTAAGGCTGCGTATAGTTTTTTCTTCCCGAACGATACTACAACCCTCATCCCAACCTTAATTTCGCCAGCCAAACTGCTAGGAATAGAGTAGGTGTAGGTTTTAGGTAATGCTAAAGGAAGAACTACATCAACAAACCAATTCTCGGGCATAGAGTAAAGTCTAAAGTGATGCTAAGATAGAGATTTTAGTTGATGATAGGTTTTGTTATTGCAAATCGGCAACCTCAATCTTCACAATCTCATAGCCCTTAATTACCTCTTTTGTGGCAAAGCCAACGCCTAGAAAAACAAATATCAACCCAATAAAAAATAGAATAACCGATAGTGACGACATTGAACTACTAAGATTGTAAAGTTCGCTAAGTCCAATTGATATGCAATTTAGAACAAAAAATGCTACTGCTAGGGTGTACGATACCACTGCATTGCGCACCAATTTAACCCTGTAGGTCAGTTTTCCTGTTTGAAGATTAATGCTTGAAAGACGTTTTGAATCGTGCTCAGGAATATTTCCAGAACGCTCAGCCAGTTTTAACTTCCGTTTCTCCTCGTCAAGGGTTCTAATTCTTCCCACCACTACCGAGTATTTATTGTTCATTCCCAGCAAAAACAAGCCACAACAGTTTACCATAACCGCAGGGGCTACCATCAACTTAATAATTTCAACCGCATCCATAACTCAAACATTTATTAAAATCAGAAAAACTACTGAGCAATAATTATCTTAAAATTCGTTGCAAACATTTTAACAGCAATCGCCAGAAGCATAACGCCAAAGAATTTTCGCAGGATAAAAATCATTGAGCCGCCCATGACACGCTCAACCTTATCAACATATCGTAGAATAAAATAAACAATAATAAGATTCAGCAATAGTCCGGTAATGTTATTCACCATATGGTACTCGGCCCTCAATGAAAGAAACGTTGTTAAAGCCCCAGGTCCCGCAATTAATGGGAATGCTATAGGAACAATAGTTGCCGTTGGGTTATTCCCTTCATTTTTAATGATATCGATACCCAAAATCATCTCTAAAGCCAGCACAAAGATAACAAATGAACCAGCCAATGCGAATGAGGCCACATCGATATTGAAAAGGGCGAGCAAACTTCGTCCTGCGAAGAAAAACAGAATGAACATTAGGAATGATACAAGACAAGCTTTGCCAGCATCGAAATGGTGTTGCTTATTTTTTAAACTTAAAAGAACAGGAATTGCACCCAGAATATCAATAATTGCAAATAGCACAACAAATGCGCTGGCTATTTCGGTAATATTAAAATTATTCATATGCTTACATTCTACTAATTAATTATCAACTGTGTAATAATATCAACATTTACTCACATTTAACTCCTCGATGTATTTTGCCACGCTCTCCATTAACCATTGGGGTGTTGATGTTGCTCCTCCTATTCCAACACTTTCGGCTCCAATAAACCACTCAGACTTTAATTCTTCTGGCGATGAAACAAAGTAGGATTTAGAATTGGCTTGCTTGCAGGCATCAAAAAGCATTTTACCGTTGGAACTCTTTACTCCACTCACAAAAATTATTACATCGTGCCTAGCGGAGAAATCTGCAAGTTCCTTTTTGCGATTAGCCACCTGTCCACAAATGGTATTGTTTACCTTTAATGGAGTATCAGTATCAGTAAAACATTTGGCCATTCGTGCTTTAACCTCGTCAATAATTTTGGCAAAAACTTCTGGTTCTTTAGTAGTTTGGGAGAAAATAGTAATAGGGGCAGAAAAGTCTAATCCAGCTAAATCATCAGTATTCTCAACAACTACTGCTTCGCCATTGGTCTGACCTAATAGACCAACAACCTCGGCGTGTCCTTTCTTCCCATAGATTATAACTGTTCCATTTACAGCTTTCATTTCCTGCCACGCTTTGTGAACACGTTGCTGTAACTTGAGGACAACAGGGCAAGTAGCATCAATTATTTCGATACCTTTTTCCTTTGCATTGCTGTAAGTTGAGGGTGGCTCACCATGCGCCCTAATAAGCACTCGTTTCCCTTTTAAATCGTTGAGTTGGTTGTGCGATATAACCTTAAGCCCCAATTTTTCGAGTCTTGCAACTTCCTGCTCATTATGAACAATATCGCCTAGACAATATAATTCATCACTGCCATCAATGTTTTTCTCTGCGGCTTGTATAGCCTTAACCACTCCAAAGCAGAATCCTGAACGATTATCAATTTCAATCCTCATCGTTATTTGGACAATTTAAGAATTCTGAATGAACCAACCAACACAAAACCAAATGCTACAGCACCAATAATGAGGTCTGGAATATTTGTATTTAGCCAACTCACAATTAGCCCCGCTATTATAACACCTAAATTTACGATAATATCGTTAGATGTAAATATCATACTGGCCTTAATATGCACCTCGTTACTTCTTGCTTTCTGCAAAAAGTAAAGACTTAAAGCGTTGCCTACAAGAGCCATCGATGAAATTACAATCATTGTGGTAAAATTTGGCATCTGCTCAACACCTAAAAATCGCCTAATAACCTCTGCAAAACCCAGAACTGCCAATGTTAACTGGAAATATCCTGCAACACCAGCAACCCTTTTCTTTAAGGCAATTGTTCCTGCAACAGCCATGAGACTAAGACCATACACTAGAGCATCAGCAAGCATATCAATACTATCGCCAAGTAACCCTACCGATTTAGCGATAATCCCATAAATCATCTCAAGCAGGAAGAATCCAAAGTTTATGGCCAGTACAATCCAAAGAATTTTCCGTTGGTTCTCATCATCGGATACTTTTTCAGTGTCGGCTTCAACTGTTGATATATGCTTAGCCCCAAGGTTGAGCGACCTAAGTTTGGTTTCAATCGCAGTATCCCCTGCTGTGTGGTAAACCACAAGTTTACGGTTAGGTATATCAAATTCTAGTTTCGCTATTCCCTCAATACCATCAAGAGCCATCCTAATCATCTGCTCTTCGCAGGGACAGTCCATTTTTGACACTATGAAGTCCGCTCTTTTCATTCCATTTGTTTTTCAGCGATGATAACAATTTGATAACAGGAATGTTTCAAATTATTACTTTGTACAGTTCCGGTTCGGCTTTAATAGTTTGCCTATCAATAAAACAAATACCCCAACGGAACAAATCAAAAGAAAACTTAACCCTTGAATCGTGATTCATTTCGTCCCAAAACTCACCCATACCCTTTGACCAATCAATATCATCGAAAATCACAATTGACTTCTCGGACAAATAGGGAAAGATTGTTTCGAAATATTCCTTGGTAGCAAACTTATCGTGATGTCCATCAATAAAAACAAAATCAACAGTACCGATAGAGGGTAAAATATAGGGTAAAACATCCTTAAATTTACCTACATGAACAGCAAAATTGGTGTATGCTAGTTCCTCAAGGGTTTGCTCTGCAATTTTGGCAATACTCTGCGAACCCTCAATAGTAACAAATTTGCCCTGTCCATTACTTTTTAGTGCTAAAACCTGATACGATGCCGAAATGCCCAGACTAGTACCCAACTCTAAGCAACATTTTGGCTTAAACTCGGCTATCAGTTTAAATAGTAATCGTCCAAGATTTTCTGGAGTTGATGCATTTTTACAAATTGACGATATTGCTTCCAACCCACTAACCCCATCAACAATCTGCGACTGTGTTCTGCTAGAATCTGGATTACCTGCGCCAAAATCCTGAACAACAATACTTTCTTTAGAATTTAGTAATTGTAGTCGTTTTTTATCGACTAATCCAAAGGCTGATAACTCCTGCTCCGCAAAAGCATTCTGCTTAACTTGTTTTACAACTTCTGCAAGCCTTGCCAAGTCTTTATCGGTCGATTTTTTGAGCACATCCAAAAGAGACATTGTGCGTAACTCTCTTTTCTGAGTCTCAACAAACCGAAAAACCTTTTTAAATACCTTATTTAACATATCATTATTGGCTTAGGCCATACCTATTCGTTCCTTCACCAAATTTTCCACCCAATTCATCTGCTCATCAACTGTCATATGACTATTATCCAAAACAATTGCATCGTAAGCCTTTTGTAATGGAGACACATCGCGGGTTTGGTCTAAATGGTCGCGTTCCTTGATATTCGCTAGAACCTCGTCAATAGTTATGTTGATACCTTTTTCTATAAGTTCCTTTAGGCGACGTTCTGCACGTATAACTGGGTCGGCAGTCATAAATATTTTAAGTTCCGCATTTGGGAAAACCACAGTTCCAATATCGCGACCATCCATTACTATCCCTTTTTTCTCTCCAAGTTTCCTTTGTAGTTCAACCATACGTTCGCGAACCTCTGGAATTGCCGCAACAACACTAACAAGGTTTGCCACTTCGGGCTTTCTGATTTCGTTCTCAACAACTACACCGTCCAAGGTTACTTCAAAAAGGCCTTTAGCATCATTAAAAGCAAAACCAACATCAATTTTCGAAAGTGTATCGAGGTATTTATCAGAATCTACTTTCCCTTTCTCAATTATATTATGCTTTATAAACGCCAAAGTAACAGCCCTATACATTGCACCACTATCAACAAACAAATAGTTGAGTTTTTTTGCAATTTGTTTTGCAAATGTGCTTTTACCACACGAAGAAAATCCATCAATGGCTATTACTATACTTTTATTCATCTCCAAATAATTTGAATTGCAAATGTAAGAAACAGATTACACTTTTTCTAAAAGCCTCCTAAGTATCTTAATCAACCATACGCCCTAGCACTTGCACTAAATCGCTATATAACAATCAACTATGCTTAATAATTGTAATATATTAACCAAAAGTTAACATTAACTTAACATCAGTTTCTTCAGATTAATCCACCTTTGTAACCTCAAAATTTTAAAAATAATCAGTATGGGTTTAAATCGATTCTTCCAAATTCTAGTTCCAAAGGATACAACATTTTATCCTCACTTTAAAATGGCAGCAGCCAATTTAGTTGACACATCGGTTCTGCTTTGCGATATGATGAAAGCGTCAGGTTGGGATGAGCGAACAAAGATTAAAGATCAAATAAAAGAATTAGAAAGGAAGGGTGATAATATGACCCATGAAATGTTTGATCTACTGAACCAATCATTCATTACACCCTTTGACAGGGAGGATATTCATGCCTTAATTTCATCGATAGATGATGTGGTTGATTACATAAATGGATCGGCACAACGAATTATTATGTACAAACCTCAAACAATTCCAACTGAATTCAACAAGTTAGCAGAATTAATCCACGAAGGAAGTGTATCGTTAAAATATGCTATTGACCATATTGAGGAGATTAAAAAGCCAATTAAAATTAAGGAAGCTTGCATCAAGATTAATGATATCGAAAATTTATCGGATGACATTTATCACCAAGGCATTTCTCATCTATTCGAAAACGAAACCAATACAATTGAATTAATCAAAAAGAAAGAAATATTAATTGTTCTGGAAGAGGCTACCGATAAACTGGAGGACGCTTCTGACGTGCTGAAGTCAATTCTAATCAAACAAGCGTAATTGTATGACAGTCCTCGTAATTACTATAATTGCAATTGCGCTTATATATGATTTCTTAAATGGAATGAATGATGCAGCAAACTCTGTGGCCACAGTTGTTGCTACCCGAGTTTTATCTCCATTCATGGCTGTTCTTTGGGCTGCTT
>CAZTVY010000152.1:0-6799 GCA_964617235.1 uncultured Rikenellaceae bacterium
AGGACTCTCTTAAGAACTTTGCTCCTACACATGCCGATTCAATTAGAATTAATGCAAGTATTACATCTGTTAATAATGAGATATCTACATTAAAATTGGATCCAGTTTACGTGCTAGGAGGCAAAGTTAAAGCAAACCAGTATCTTACACCTTCGGCTACAAGCATAGATTATGTTCCTGCCATTTTAAATGGGCTATACAAATACGGAGATTATAACTCTACTGCAAAAGTCACCTTTAACTACAATCTTGAAAACTTAGGCTATCTAAGTGCTTTTGCTGGGGCCTCAAAATACACTTTGACAAATGCTAACTACACGAGCGTTGGTGGTAAAGTTGCATTGTTAGGCGCTTTTACACCTTCATATCCAGCCGATAATTACTTGCCAACTATTCTTTCATCTGCAATAGCTAGCCCTGCGGAGGGTAAACTTGCAATTGTCTCTTACAAAGCCTCTAGTATTGAACCCTCAATTTCAGATATACCTGTTATTGTAACTGAATTTAGCGAAGATTTTGCGGCTAACAACCTATCAAAGTTTGTTGCGTATAGTGTTACTGGTGCTCAAACTTGGGCTGCAAGCAGTGGTTATGCATCAATTTCAGGATATGCAAGTGGAAACAACGAGAATGAAGACTGGCTAATTATACCGTCATTGGACTTATCGGCTGCTGTTTCCGCCTATATAACTTTCTCAACAGCACACAGATATGCTGGTAATGATTTGGTTTTAAAGTATTCTACTGATTATTCCGGTAGCGGAGATCCTTCTGTTGCTACATGGACAAATTTGACTTACAATTATCAACCAAGTGATCCACTTCCTAGTTCTTACACCTGGACATCTTCGGGAAATGTTAACCTGCCTGGCATGCCAAATTCAAATGTGTCTATCGCCTTTGTTTACACATCAACAACAGCTGCATCAAGCACTTGGAGAGTTGATAACATTTCTGTAAATTATAAAAATATTGACTCTGATATACCTGTTTTCACATACAACAAGTGTCTTAAATATACCAGCGGTAATTGGGTAAATGCTTCTAATGTGCTAACCGTAAGTCCTTATGAGTATATCGAGATGGGTGGAGAGCCTAAGCAAAACGGTTATTTTTCATCAACAGCTAAGCCTGCAAGTTATTTGCCTACTTATATTAAAAACAAAAGACCTTTAGCAATTGAAGGCGACACATGTGTTGTTGTCTATAACTATGGTAATACCACCACGTTTACTGCTGATAAATACAGCTTTACGAATGGAACTTGGACTCCTTATACAGGAATAATTGTTAAGACCGATCCGTTTGCATTTTCTTCTTTAGGCTGGGTATTTGATCCTACTGTTAACTATACTATGGTAACAAAGGATTATGAAGATATGGTTCTTTACATCTTCAATCATCCAACTCTATCCATTTTTGCAGAGCCTACATATAAAAATGAGGAGTTCTATTATGGGTTTGGTAATCGTTATTCTAATGTGAGTTTCCGTTTAAGTTATCGAGATCCATTCTATTTTGCAGGTAAAGCATATCAGAAACCTGCGTCGATTGATGCCGAATTGTATGCGTTAGGAACCAATGAGCAAAAGGTTGCATTGCTGTGGACTAGATTAGAGGAGGGTATGAATATTTTCCTTCAGATTAAATTTCCAGATGCCGTTCCACAAATAAATGGCGTTGATGTTTACTACAAAGTTAGGGTTAAGGTATTTGCCCCGGATGGAGTATCCTCTAGCATAACAGACATTTATGAGTTCAAATATAAATGTATTGCAGCTGGAGCACCTGCAACTTTTGAGTTTGTTTCCAAAACCAAAATTTAAACACATTTATATTTTTTCAAACCCTGCCAATTTTGGCAGGGTTTTTTATTGCCCCCTTCACTTTAAAATTGCTATAACACCCATATAATTTAGACTTTCAAGTTAAACTCCTGTAAACCAAAACCATTTTTCAATAACCTGAAAGTCAATAAATAAGCCTGTTAATAACAATAAAATCATTGTTAATATTTACAAACAGTTTAGCTAGGTTTAGGTGGATTGAGTTTAATAAATTCGTAATTACATTTTCTAAATAAAAAATTTACAAAATGTCCTCAGTATCAACATACTGTTGGAGTGGTTTTTTTTGCGATAAAAAATAAAAACAAAATATATCAATGGACAAAAATAACACCCTGATGGAACAACAGGTAAAACAAAAAGTGAAGACATACACTTTCGACGAAGCGTATGAGGCCAGCGTAAAGTACTTCAAAGGCGATGAGATGGCCGCTAAGGTGTGGGTTAGCAAGTATGCAATAAAGGATTCGTTTGGTACAATTTTCGAGTTGGATCCAGACGATATGCACCGCCGTATTGCCAAGGAACTTGCTCGTATCGAGAAAAAGTACCCTAACCCCATGAGCGAGGATGAGATTTACGAGTTGCTTCGCGATTTTAAATATATTGTTCCACAGGGTGGTCCAATGACAGGTATTGGCAATAAGTATCAAATTGCATCGCTGTCGAACTGCTTTGTGATTGGCACTTCGGGTAATGCCGACTCTTACGGTGGAATTCTAAAGGTAGATGAGGAACAGGTTCAGCTGATGAAACGCCGTGGTGGAGTTGGTCACGACCTATCGCACATTCGTCCAAAGGGAAGCCCAGTGCTTAACAGCGCGCTAACATCTACTGGTGTTGTTCCTTTTATGGAGCGTTACTCAAACTCAACCCGTGAGGTTGCTCAGGATGGTCGTCGTGGTGCGCTAATGCTTAGTATCTCAATTAAGCATCCCGATTCCGAGAAGTTTATCGATGCAAAAATGGAGGCAGGCAAAATTACCGGTGCTAACGTATCAGTAAAGCTCGACGATGAGTTTATGCGCGCCGCCATCAACGAGAGCCCTTACGTTCAGCAGTACCCTATCGATTCAGCTAACCCACGTTACCGTCAGGAGGTTAATGCTAAGGATATTTGGAACAAGATTATTCATAACGCTTGGAAATCAGCTGAGCCCGGTGTGCTTTTCTGGGATACCATTATCCGTGAGTCTGTTCCTGATTGCTATGCCGATTTGGGTTACAAAACCGTATCCACAAACCCATGCGGTGAGATTCCCCTATGTCCATACGATAGTTGCCGTTTAATTGCTTTGAACCTATACAGCTACGTGGAGAATCCTTTCACCCCACAGGCAAAGTTTAACTTTGATCTTTTCAAGAAGCATGCCCACGCTGCTCAGCGAATTATGGACGATATTATCGACCTAGAGTTGGAGAAAATTGATGCTATTCAGGATAAAATCTCTAGCGACCCTGAGGATGAAGAAGTAAAAGCCGTTGAGCGTAACCTATGGCAAAAAATTCGCAGAAAAACCATCGAGGGTCGTCGTACCGGTATTGGTATAACTGCCGAGGGCGATATGCTTGCTGCATTAAACCTAGTGTATGGTTCGGAGAATGCTACCGATTTTGCGGTGGAAACACACAGAACTCTTGCTGTTGAGGCGTACCGCTCGTCGGTAAACTTGGCAAAGGATCGTGGTGCATTCCCAATTTACAATGCTCAGCGCGAGAAGAGCAATCCTTTTATCAACCGTATTAAAGATGAGGATCCGGAACTTTATAACGACATGGTTAAGTATGGCCGCCGTAATATTGCTTTACTAACCATTGCTCCAACAGGAACAACTAGTTTGATGACCCAAACCACATCGGGCATTGAGCCTGTGTTTATGCCATACTACAAGCGTCGTCGTAAGGTTAACCCCAACGATAAGAACGTTAAGGTATCGTTCACCGATAAGGTTGGCGATTCCTGGGAAGAGTTCAACGTTTTCCACCATAAATTCCTTGTTTGGTTAGAGGTTAATGGCTACAATCCAGAAGAGGTAATGACTTACTCAGATGAGCAAGTTCAGGAACTTGTAAAGAAATCGCCATACTACGGAGCAACCTCCAACGATGTTGACTGGGTTAGCAAGGTTCGTATGCAGGGTATGATTCAGAAATGGGTTGACCACTCAATTAGCGTAACCGTAAACCTTCCAGAGAATGTTACCGAGGATGTTGTTGCTAAGGTTTACCAAACAGCATGGGAAAGCGGTTGTAAAGGATGTACCGTTTACCGTGAAGGCTCACGCGAGGGTGTGCTTATTTCAAATAAAAAGGAAAAACCAGAAGCCGGAGAGGGAAATTTTCCCAATAAACGCCCACAAGTTTTAGAATGCGATGTAATTCGTTTTAAGAATAACCATGAGGATTGGGTAGCGTTTGTTGGTCTATTTGAGGATCGCCCGTACGAGGTGTTTACAGGTATGACCGAGGACGATGTACTTCCTATCCCCAAAGCAGTTACAAAAGGAAAGATTATCAAGATTAAGGACGAGAATGGAAGCCGTTACGATTTCCAGTATGTTGATAAGTATGGCTATACCAATACAATTGGTGGACTATCACATATGTTCAACAAGGAGTTCTGGAACTATGCAAAATTAATCTCTGGAGTGCTACGTAACGGAATGCCAATTCCAGATGTTGTGAACCTAGTATCTTCTTTACGTTTGGATAGCGAAACAATTAATACTTGGAAGGCTGGTGTTGAGCGTGCTTTGCGCAAATATATTCCAGATGGCACTAAGGCTAAAACTGGTAAGAAGTGTACTGAGTGCGGTTCTGAATCATTAGTTTACCAGGAGGGATGTTTACACTGCAAAAACTGCGGTCACTCTAAGTGCGGATAATTCCTAACTACAACTATAACCCTCAATCTCCCTTGGCCTCGTTGCTGGGGGAGATTTTTTATTTGCCAATAGTTAATTTGGAATTATAAATGCAGAATAAAGGCTAACAGGAAGTTAAATGTTAATAAACTCGTACGTATTTCCTCTCCAGTTCAAATACCTGAAGAAATCCTCTTTAGGGACTATAAGTGATGCCGTATTAAGGTTTGGGTGAAAGCTGAGGTGATGAGCTGTTTTTAACTTGCTATCAATAAATAGGTGAACATGTCTCGATAAGTCGTGAATTAATCCAAAAGGTGATACTGAGCCTGGTGTTAAACCCAAATATTTCATCATCCTTTCGGGCGAGGCAAAGGATAATTTCCCTTGTTTAAGCAGTTTTTCGAGTTCGTGAATATTTAGTTGCTGGGTATACTCAAGAATTACGAGGTAGTGTTTGTTGCCTTTGTGATTTCTGAAAAAAAGATTTTTGCAGTGAGTGGAGTCTATTCCTGCCCAATACTTAGAAGCCTCCTCAACAGTATGAGCGGGAGGATGTTCATGGTACTCAAAGTTGATGTTGAGTTCCTCTAGAGTTTTATAAACCAAAGGATCGCCTCGGTAACCATCAAACTCCATGATAGTATTATCTTAGAACGATATTGGCTAAGCGAGAGTTCGCAGAGTTTATATCAAAGAATTCTGGATCGTAATCCTCTCCGTACCATTCTGCAATTAGTGGATATTTCCGCAGAGCATTGCTGTTGTGATGGGCTAATAAGTCCAAAGCATCATCGTATCCAATAATACCTCCACAGTCTTCAGGAGGCGATTGACGCTTACCATCATTGCAAATAGGCCTAATACGCTCTTGGCCTTCAATAGCACTAATTAGCTCCAAGTTAATAGTCCAAGCATCGCCGTAGTCATACACATACACAATAGGGGTGTTTGCTGTAAGCATGTTGGCTAGTACAGTTTGCTCCTCATTCTTAATGATTTCCCCAGTTTTACTCCTAAAATAATGCATGTGTACGTTCCCCCAGTTAAAAACGGCTTGCATAATTTCGTGAACAATCTGAAGATTAGTATCACCATTTAAACGAATTGTTCTGTAGATGTTTGGCTTTGAACCTATTATGGTTGCTTTAACATCAAGAATTTTTGACATATTTTCTCAAATAAAGAATGGAAGCAAATTTAACTGCTTCCATCGAAATATCAAGTATTTAATGAATTAATCAAGAATTAATTTCAATAAACTTAAAAGGTACTTGGGCCATATCAGATAGTTCCTCGCCGGCTTCGCGTAGTTCGTCGTCATCCTTGTCGAAATGCCAATTAATATTTATAGGCAATCCTGCTTTTTGCATTTCATTGAGGAGAATTACTATGTCGTAAAGAAACTTTGCCGATGAAGAGTTAAAGTAGATAAATTTAAAGTCAAAATTAATAGGGCTTAAGGCTTTTCCTGTATCTTTTATTGCAAGTTGCTCTTTTTTAAAGGATTCCAACCAATCGATGATCGGAAAATAAAAGTCTCTCACGTTTTCGGGGCGTGAGTACCCGGCTAAAAGATATATTCCTAAACTTGGGTTTAAGTTTATGAATGGTGATACGTTGGTTTGTTCAATTTTAAGTGGATTCATAGAATCTATATTGATTTTAAAACCTTAACTTATGAATTGGGTGAAATTGGAATAAAGTTGAACGAGTAGTTTATCATATCGGCAATTTCTTCACCCGATTCTAAAATTTCATCATCGTCCTCGTCGTAGAACCAGTTAATTTCGATACTATTTCCTTTTGAGTGGAATTTCATAAACTCAAGCAGTATGTCCAACAAAAACTTAGACGAGGCAGAGTTGAAGTATGTCATTTTTAGGTTTATAACCAGGTTGCTTTTGTTGAATTCTGTATTCTGGCTTAAAACTAAATCGTTATAATCCTCTAGCCATTTTAGTATTGGCTTGTAAAAGCCTACAACATTCTCAGGTCTGGAGAATCCCGAAATCTCGAATACAGAGTTAACTGGATCAAAGAAAACTCTAGGTGTAAATTCGCTGGGTTCAATAGATAATGATTCCA
>CAZTVY010000153.1:0-6784 GCA_964617235.1 uncultured Rikenellaceae bacterium
ACTACTTATAGTTAGCAAGATGATTAACTATAAGATGAAGAACATGAACCCTGGAACCATATACGACCTAAAGAAGTATTACCCCGAGCATTACTCCAAATTCTTGAATGCTCGTAGGGAAAAGATGCATAGTAATATCATCAACAATATTAGGAAAGGTAAAGAAGAAGGTTTATACCGGAACGATTTGGACGAAAACATAATTGCCAAACTACAAATATCGAGGATTGAAAATATCATCGATAGCGATTTTTTCAGCGTTGAGGAATTCACGTCCACTAAATTCTTCCAGGAGATTTTTGTTTACCACATCAGAGGGATTGCAAACCAAAAGGGAATAGATTTCCTTGAGAATAAATCACAGAACTTTGACATAGAGGATATAAATAACCTATAGTGTAAATATTTAATACTTAAATTATATGAAATGGATTTATAATGGATTATTAGTTTTAATTGGGGTTTTTATCTCTTTTTGCACTTATAGTCAGGAAACTAAAAGTGACACATTAAAATTATCCCTAACCGATGCGCAGAACTATGCAATTCAATACAATAGGTCTGTTCAATCGGCTAAAATTGATGTTGAATCTGCCAAAAAGAAGGTATGGGAAACCACAGCAATTGGTTTGCCTCAGGCAAGTTTTTCGGCAAACTACCAACATATTTTCGACACAATTCCGGAGATCAGTCTGCCAATACCTGGTGTTACTGAAAAGTTGACCATGGCAGTAAAAGACAATGTTACCTACGATGTCACCGTATCTCAATTAATTTTTAGCGGCGAATACATTGTTGGACTACAAGCCTCCAGAGTTTTCAAAGAATTATCAGAGAAAAACTTGGCGAAGACAGAGAACCAAACTATTGAGAGCGTAACCAATTCCTACTACATGATTCAGGTTGTTGAGGAGAACATCTCGGTTTTAAAGCAAAGCCTTGAGGTTATGAATAAGACCTACAACGACCTTGCAAAAATGAACGAAGTAGGGTTTAATGAGGAGACAGATGTTGATCAAATCAAAATTAATAAAACCAACATCGAAATACTAATTAACTCCTTGAATGCACAAAAGGAGATTCTTACAAAACTCTTAAAACTTCAACTTGGATTGGACTTTAGCCAACAGATTTTGTTAACTGAAAAACTATCTAGTGTTATAGAGATGTGCAACTTAGGATTTATTGGAACGCAAGAGTTCAACGTTGAAAACACTGTTGATATGCAACTGATAAATACCCAAGTTAAACTCTCCGAACTAAGCTTAAAAAGAGAAAAATCAACATTCCTCCCAACAATATCAGGATTTTATCGCTACCAAAAGCAATTAAAGGAACCCTCATTCAGCTTTACAATGAAGAATATAGGTGGAATATCTATTAGTCTACCAATATTCTCAAGCGGAATGAAAATGGCTAAAGTAAGTCAAGCAAAACTTGCTTTAAAGCAATCGCAACTAAACAGAACCAATGTAGAGCAATCCTTAATAATGGAATACGACCAAGCCAAAAGCGATTACTTAACAGCCTTTAGTAACTACAATATGAATAAGGAAAGTATGGAGTTGAGTAAAAAAATATACGATAAAACAATAATTAAATACACCGAAGGGGTTGCTTCGAGCTTTGAGTTAACTCAAAACCAAGGGCAATACCTAACAACCCAATCGAACTACTTCGACTCAGTGCTCAAACTATTGCAAAACAAAGCAAAACTAGAGAGAATTTTAAAGAAATACGTAAAACAATAATAGTCAATATAATACTAAACAATATGAGAGCCATTCAAATAGTAACAACAGTAGCTTTAGTTTTCGGAATTCTTTCATGTGGTTCGGACAAAAAAAAGGAACTTACAAAGTTGAAAGAACAACACGATCAAATTGCTGAAAAAATCAAAGTGCTAGAAGCAGAAATAAAAGCTGAAGGAGACTCAACTGACAAAGGAAACAAAACAAAGTTTGTTGGAATTTCAGAAATTAAGTTAACCGAGTTTAATCACTATGTGAGAGTGCAAGGATCGTTAGATGGTGATCAAAACGTTGCAGTTATAGCCGAAACTCCCGGTACAATTGCTGCAAAATATGCAGATGTTGGCCAACGCGTAACCAAAGGTCAAGTTCTTGCCCAAATTGACGATGCTCAATACAAGAGTCAACTCCAAAGTCTTGAAACTCAGTACGACCTCGCCAAAGATGTTTTCGTAAAGCAACAAAAACTTTGGGAGCAGAAGATTGGAAGCGAAATACAGTATCTTCAAGCAAAAACCAACAAGGAGTCACTGGAGCAACAAATAACCTCGCTAAAGCAGCAGATCGATAAATTCAAAATTAAATCACCAATCTCCGGAACTATAGAGGAATGCAACATTAAGATTGGTGGTATTGTTTCGCCCGATCCAAGATTGGTTGCATACCGCGTAGTTGCATTTAACAACCTAAGAGTTAAAGCGGAGGTTTCCGAGGCTTACTCATCAAGAGTTAAAAAGGGAGACAAACTTATTGTTCTATTCCCCGATGTGAAAAAGGAGATTTCATCTACCGTTGACTTTGTAAGCAACTACATCAACCCTGTTAACCGTACATTCTTAATTGAAACCCGCGTTAGCAGCAACAATGAAGATTTAAAAGCCAATATGGTATCGATAATACAAATTAACGACTACCAAAACAAGAATGCCATTGCTCTCTCCATGAATACTATTCAACAGGACAATAACGGACACTACGTTTTTGTTCTAAAGCAAAAAGATAATAGCTGGATTGCATCAAAACAGACAATAAAGATTGGATACAGCTACAATGGAATTGCCGAAGTGGTTAATGGATTAAGCATTGGCGATAAAGTTATCACCTCAGGTTTCCAAGAGTTAATTGACGGTGAATCTGTTAGATTTTAATTAGATAATTGATTAATGGGATAAAAAACATACCCATGGAAAAGAAATTTAAAGAATTTTTCGTTACCAGTTGGGCCATAGACAACAAAATAAGTGTTTATGTGCTGGTTTTCATAATCTCAGTATTTGGTATTATTAACTACTTAACAATACCCAAAGAACAGATGCCCGAGGTTGAGATTCCAATGATTATTGTGAACTCAATCTACCCAGGTACCTCTCCTGTTGATATGGAGAATTTGGTTACCCGACCTTTAGAGAAAAACTTGAAATCCATAAGTGGAGTTAAGAAAATTACCTCTCGTTCAGTACAAGATTTCTCTGCAATCATAGTTGAATTCAACACTGATGTTGAACTAAAGGATGCCAAACAGAAAGTTAACGATGCGGTAGATAAAACTAAAAAGGATTTACCTACCGATGAACTTTTTGTTGAACCTGTTGTAGCCGAAGTTGAGCTAAGTGAGATTCCAATTATGACCATAAACCTATCGGGCGATATACCATTGGATAAGTTAAAGATTTACGCCGATGATATGAAGGATAGGATTGAAGGCCTTAAGGAAATTACAAGAGTTGACATTGTTGGAGCACTCGACAGAGAAATACAGATAGATGTTGACATGTATAAGATGCGAGCAGCAAGTTTAACATTCAGAGATGTTGAACAAGCTGTAAACTACGACAATACAACTGTTTCAGGTGGCAATATCGACCTACAAGGAATGAGCCGCTCAATTCGTGTTGTTGGGGAGTTTAAGAGCATTGACGATGTAATGAATATTGTTGTAAATACATCTAGCGGAGCTCAAGTTAAACTAAAGGATATTGCAACCGTTAAGGATGGCTTCAAAAAGGTAGAGAGTTTTGCTCGTTTTGATGGCAAAAACGTTGTTAACCTAAACGTTGTTAAGAAAAGCGGACAGAATCTACTCGACGCTTCGGATCAAATAAAAGAAATTATCGACGATATGTCGAAAAACAATTTCCCATCAAATCTAAAAGTGGAGATTACTGGTGACCAATCGCACTACACTCGCAACACCCTAAATGAACTTAACAATACAATTATCATTGGTTTTATACTTGTAACTATAGTGTTGATGTTCTTCATGGGTCTTGTAAATGCTCTATTCGTAGCGCTATCGGTACCGCTATCCATGGCACTGGCATACATTGTCCTGCCACACATGGACTTTACAATGAATATGCTTGTGATGTTCTCGTTCATATTCGCATTAGGTATAGTTGTTGATGATGCCATTGTGGTTATTGAAAACACACATCGTATTTTCAAGAAAACCAACATGGATATTAAAACATCGGCCAAGTTTGCCGCAGGCGAAGTATTTGTCCCAATCCTTTCCGGAACGCTTACAACTCTTGCACCATTCTTCCCTCTAGCATTCTGGCCTGGCGTTGTTGGTGAGTTTATGAGTTATATCCCCATAACCTTAATGCTAACGCTTTTCGCCTCATTAATTGTGGCATACTTCTTTAACCCAGTATTCGCTGTCGACTTTATGAAGCACGATGAAGGCGAGCATCCTATTCCAAGAAAAACTCTATACAGAATACTAATATTCATGGGTATTGGTGCTGCACTACTTTATATAGCAGGGTTCTTTGGTATTGCAAACTTTGTAGTTCTACTGGGCATTATCATTGGGCTACACAATATCTATGGCTATAAAATGCTTAGAAATTTTCAGCACAGATTTATTCCAGCCATGATGCGCAGATATGAGAACTTGTTAAAATGGGTTCTTGAAGGAAAGCGTCCTGTAAAACTTATGTGGGGGATGATTGTACTATTTATTGTAACAATGATATTGAACAATATAGTGCATACTCCTGTTGTGTTCTTCCCCGATAACGAGCCGAACACTGTCAATACATTTATTAAAATGCCCGTAGGTACTGATATCAACACAACCGATTCTGTTGCAAAAATTGTTGAAAAAAGAGTTATTGCGGTTTTAGGAGAAAACAACCCTATTGTTGAGTCAGTTGTTACAAACGTTGCATTCTCTGCATCAGAGGATGAGTTCGATAACTTCACAAAATCATCGCACCTTGCAAAAATTGCAGTAAACTTTGTTGAGCATGCAAAACGCAATGGCCAAAGTACCAGCGAATACCTGAACGAATTGCGTAAGGCTGTAAAGGATATTCCCGGCGCCGAAATTGTAGTTGATAAGAACCAAATGGGACCTCCTACCGGAAAACCTATCAACATCGAAATTTCTGGAGAGGACTTAGTAGATTTGGTTAGTACAACAAATAGATTTAAGCGACACATTGACTCTTTAGGTATTGATGGGATTGAGGAGCTAAAGTCGGACTTCGCAACAACAAAACCTGAAATAATCATCAATCTTGACAGAGAAAGAGCAAACATCGAAGGAATCTCTGCTGGAATGGTAGGGGGTGCAATTCGTACAGCCCTATTCGGCAGCGAAATATCCAAGTATCGTGAAGGTGAAGAGCAATACCCAATTATGCTCCGATTCGACGAAAGTCAACGTAACGATATTGAGCAACTACTGAATTTACCTATCACCTACAGAGATATGAATAGTGGAATACTTCGTCAAATCCCACTTTCATCGGTTGCTAAGGTTGATTACGTGAATAGCTATGGCCAAATCAACAGGCTTAACCTAAAACGCGTTATCACCTTATCGTCTAACGTATTGGATGGCTACACAGCAAACGAAATTATTCCGCAAATCAAAAAAGCGATTCCAAATTTCGAAAAATCGGCCAACATCGATATTAAAATTACCGGTGAGCAGGAAGACCAACAGGAGTCGATGCTATTCTTAATGAATGCAATGCTACTTGCGCTATTCCTAATTATGTTCATACTGGTAACCCAGTTCAACTCAATGTCAAAGCCAATTATTATCATTTCGGAGGTTATATTCAGTATAATTGGGGTACTACTGGGTTATATGCTATTTGATATGACAATATCAATTATTATGACTGGTATGGGAATTGTTGCCTTGGCAGGTATTGTTGTTCGTAACGGAATTCTGTTGGTGGAATTCACCGATGTTTTAAAAGCGCAAGGCATGAAAACTCGTGAAGCAATTATTGAAGCCGGTAAAACTCGTATTACACCTGTTGTACTTACTGCAACAGCCACAATACTTGGACTAGTTCCGCTGGCAATTGGTATGAACATCAACTTTGTTACCCTTTTCACTGAGCTTAACCCACATATACATTTTGGCGGTGATAACGTTGCCTTCTTTGGTCCACTTTCATGGACAATCATATTCGGATTAAGCTTTGCAACATTCCTTACATTGATTTTGATTCCTGTGATGTACCTATTGATTCATATAAGATCAGTTCGTAAGCAACGTCGAAAATCAAATAGAATTGCTAAAAAGGCAAAACTAAAGGAACAATACTAAGACAACTGAATACGCTCTGAAAAGCCGCCTTAGTGCGGCTTTTCTTGTTTCACTCTTCATACGTTGAAAGGAATCAACCCCCTCAAGGGTTTAAAACCCTTAAGGGGGATGGGACGGGAGTTAAGCAAAACTGTTAAACTAATTTTTATAATAGAAGTCAATAATCAC
Organism: uncultured Rikenellaceae bacterium; assembly: GCA_964617235.1. GTDB lineage: Bacteria > Bacteroidota > Bacteroidia > Bacteroidales > Tenuifilaceae > SB25. The sequence continues at coordinate 6,496 of CAZTVY010000153.1, forward strand.
GATTCTGACACCTAATGTCTTAAATCAAATTGTTCAATCGAAAATATCGTGTAAATTTGCACGATTTATAAAACAAAATACACAAATGGCAATATTAGAAGAACTTAGCGAACAGGAGATTATCCGTCGTCAGTCGTTGGACGAGTTGCGCAATTTAGGGATTGACCCCTACCCTGCTGCAATGTATCCAGTAACACACACCACCGAGGATATTATCTCCAATTTTGAGAGTATGAGTTCCCAGCAAACCAATGTTTGCGTGGCCGGCCGTATTATGGCTCGCCGTATT
>CAZTVY010000154.1:0-6764 GCA_964617235.1 uncultured Rikenellaceae bacterium
ATAGGATAAATTGCAGCAACCTCGCTAAACATGTAGGCGATATGAGCAGCCGCATAGTTACCATCACAAGAAATGAATTTTTTGGACTTTGTCATTTGATTTACAGAATTTTACAGTTTTGGAAAATCATTTTTTTCTGAAAAACACTGCAAATTTAATAGAAATAAATGAACGCTGAAACGTTTTGTTGTAATTTGAAATGTTGCTAAACTAGCAATTCAGCCCTAAAACGTTTGCAATCCTCAATTTGGAATAAAATGTATTTTACAGCAGTTAATTTGGACGTTTTTTATGGCTACAAAACGAAACAAAAGAATAATGGTCTGCTTACAGTTTTAAAGTTAATTAACTTTTGTTGTAATTCTCTTTTAGCAACGCACTAATTCCTTTATCCCATCTCTGTTAAAAACTAACCGATAGCGGCTATACTGAATATTCCCTTCGAACTGATAGCTGATGAGCAAATTCATAAAATAAACCTTCTCGCCCGAAATTATCTCGTAGTTATTGTGGTCAACTAAATACAGTGGAATCTCGGGGTTGTCCATTTTTGAAATGAACCTCGATACATTAAAGCGAATAATATCGTTCACGCCAGTTATGGTGTAATGCTCATATACTTTATCCAGTTCGTTCCGGTAAAGACGAAGAAACTTTCGGTATAAAAAAACCTTTTCGGCGGTAACTCTGTTTTCAACGCCCATTATAAGTGAACGGTTGCGTGCCTTTACCACATCCTTCGGTACTTTTTTTTCGATAACAAAATCGAATCCTTCTTTGCACCATCCAATTGTTTGATTGTTTTTTACGTTTATTTCGGTTTTTTGGTCAAAAAAGAATCGTTTAAGAGTTCCGGTAAAGTAATACCTCATCAAATCCTTAATTCTATCTTTAAGCATATAACTCACGACCAAGGCGATGAAAAGAGGCATGGTGAAATTCCCGTATTTTTGCTGAAAAGCAAAGGCAATTGCAGTGGCAAAAATCATTGCCATGCCTGCGGCTATGCTATATAGTATCTGCTCAATAAGAACCCCGTCCTTTTTTGTGCTAGTCGATAAAAAAAGTTGGCTTTCCACGTACTTTTTAAGAACTCCACGGCGATGAATTAGTTCGCGGTACGAGTCGCACGACTCTTTTTCGACCAACGGATACTCTTTCTCAATTTTGTACTCGCGTTCACGCACAATTAAGTCTAGCAGGATTTTTTTGCTTTCTTCAAAATTATTAGAGTTGATTTGTTTGAACTCCGAAAGAAGTATAAGTGCATTTTGCTCAACAATATTGCTCATAAACTCATCGCCATAAAAATAGTAGCGCATAAGGTCTTTTTGAACCGTTGGGGCGTTTATAATTCGCCTAAGTTCCCTGTATTTGTGGGTTATTAGTATTGTGTTTTCAACAAATGCTCTTACTAGGAAAGGGTTATCCTCTTTAACCTCATTCTTTATTATATGTTGAATTTCGTTGCGCAGAGAACTTTTGAGTATGGACTGAAACATTTTAATGTGATACTCATACTCTGCAACATTCTTGCGGATAGGATTTGACGCTAAATCCCGAAACGATTGCTCCATATGCTTAAAAGGAGTTTTTTCGCCTGTGGCAATCTCCCGTAACAAGAAAACTGGGGTGATTAATCGGATGTTGGATTTTAAATCATTGTAAAAATCTCTAGCGCTATAGGTATATCTATTTATGTCGAGACTATTGGGAACAAAAAACCAGATATTTACCATATAGTCGTTCTCCTTTTGGGTGCGACGTGTTGCGTAACCCAACTTAATTTCAACAGAGAACTTATCGTGAATCTTCACAACTTCGTCTATCATATCATTTTTAATTTTATAGCAACACAACTATAAACGGTTTATTTGCTTGCCTCAACACTAATTTTAAAAAAACATTAACTCTCCTTTTCAAGTATAGTAAAAGCCGCATCAATATTGAAAAATCATAATTCAAATCACATCGCACCTATTCCATGCTTCGCAGTATTCAATCAATCATACTAGCCAGTATCATAATGTTGCCGATGGCTTGCAGTTGAATGACAAGCCGAAATTATTTAGTTGCAGAAGTAACAAAGTGCGATACTATGTTTTTTAATCGTTCTGCTAGTTCTTTCAGTTCATTTGCCCTTGCAACAAGTTCATTGCTTGTTGATGCGTTTTGCTGCGTAATAACATTAAGTTGCTGGATTGCACTATTAATTTGTTCGGCACTTGAACTTTGCTCCATACTTGATGATGCAATTTCTTGAACTAGATTTGCAGTTCTTTCAATATCTGGTATGAGGCTTGATAAAAGTTTTGAGGAATTTTCGGTAATCTTAACGCTTCTATCTGCTTGCCAAACAATTTCATCGGCTGCCAAACGACTTCTATCGGCCAATTTCTTAACCTCAGCGGCCACTACAGAGAACCCTTTTCCATACTCACCTGCACGAGCCGCTTCAACGGCAGCATTTAGGGCCAAGATGTTGGTTTGAAATGCAATTTCGTTGATTATGGTAATCTTTGCAGATATATCACGGATTGAAACTAGGCTTTCCTCCGAAGTGCTTCCAACTTTTTTTACACCTGATGCAATTGAATTGGATAATTTTTCGGCACTTATAGCATTTTCATTGCTTTCAATAATGTTTGAAGTCATTTCTTCCATTGAACTGCTTATCTGTTCAGTTGATGATGCTTGGATGTTGGCTCCTTCAGACAGTTCTTCCGCTGAGAGGCTTATCTCACTGCCGCTTGAACTAATGGAATTAGCTGTAGACTTTATAATTTCTACAATTTCTATTAGTTTTTCTGTCATACTGTGAAGGGCCATGGCAAGAGTGCCAATCTCATCATTTTGAATAATCTTGAATTCAGCGCTTAGGTCTCCCTCAGCAACTTTTTCAGCAAACGTTACCCCTTTATAGATGGAGCTAGTTAGTGTTCTAACTAATAGTCTTAATAGGAGCATCAATACAACTGATAATGCAGAAAATAAAATGAAAAGTACTCTTATTTTTGCTAAGTTCTCAAAAAGTTCATCCTCGTAAAACGTAACGGTAACATAAGCGTCGTAAGGTTTAAAGTAATTAACATATTGCCATTTTGCTCTTCCATCAACAGAATAATTGTACCTAAAATGGCCATACCCTTCGCCATATGATAGCCTTTGTATATGGTTTGCTGAATTAACCTCATTGGTACCCTCTTTGAGAGGATGTATAAGGTAATCCCCCGACCGGGTTACTAGAAATGGATATCCTGTTTGAAAGTAATTTTTATTTTTAAAAAATGGTTTAAGTAATGCATAATCATCGGCTGAAAAACCTTTGTCGCTGCTAGAATTTTCAGCTAATTGCATCATTGCATTAATGTCAAGTAAACTGGCGTGCATAAATGCATGAGTATCATCAAAGGTTTTTTCGATTTGATTCTTGTATAGTACATAAAATGAGGAAAGTGCAAAAACTAGAAACAAGCCAAATATTATATTAAGCTTAGTTCCAATTTTTAAGTTTATTAAAGTTCTTGCAATTTGCATTTTGTTTTTAAGTAAAAATATGAAAAAAACCTTAAAAGGATATTGTATACTTCAATTTGATTATTTTAAAACCCAAAAACCCCATTAGGAGTATAACCGAGAAGTCTTAGCCATGTCTCTCCCCAAATAACAATCATTATCCAACTTATAAATAGCATCGTAACACCATACCTTGCAGTGTCGGACCAACTGTACTGGTCTGTAACATATAGTAATGCCGCGGGTTTGCTGTTGAATGGTAAGGCGTAAACGTGCTCTATTAGCAATGCAATTGGTAATGTTAGGCTAAGCATTGGATATCCAAATTTCTGTGCAGTTCCTATTGCAATTGGAATGAATATTAATGCCCGCATTGTTTTAGACTGAAATATCAGTGCGCTAAAGAGCATACACCCCGTTAAGAATAGGTAGAATACCCAGAAAGGAGTGTTTGAGGAAAAACCTAGTCCGTCATAAATATAATTTACCGATAGCATAGCCAAGTCAGTAGAATCTAAACCTGCGCCCAATGTATATGCACCTGCAGAGAACATGAGCAAGTGCCATGGTATATCCACATCGTTCCACTTAACAACACCAATTTTTGGAGTAAGTGCTATAACTGCACCAAGGAATGCCACTGCAGTTTGACTAATGCCATGAACTGTGTCGGTTGCCCAAAGCGCAAGAACTGCTACAAAAATTAGGATTGCCTTTACCTCCTGAAAGGTAATTGGGCCTAGTTTATGCAATTCTTCTTTTAGCCGTTCCATACCTCCCTCAATTTGGGGCAAACGCTCTTTTTCCTTCATTGGAAAAATAAACTTAACGCTAACTATCCAACCAATTAATAGTAGAATTACAGCTAACGGGAATGCGGCAAATAGCCATTTTTGATAGGAGAAGGCTTGACCGCCAAGTGCTCCTGCAATTAAAGAGCCTGCCAGAAGGTTTGCTCCTGAGCCAGTAAGGAATCCGCCTGCAGAAACATTTATTTGGAATAAATTCTGTAAAACTAAATTCCGGCCAAAGTTATTACGCTTATCTCCACCACTTGCGCCATAAACTGCGGCCACAACCATAAATATTGGGAGTAGAATTGCTGCTTTAGCAGTAGTGGCCGAGATAAAGGCCGAAAGTACGATATTTATTATCATGAAACTGAAGAATATCCATGACGCATTTTTTCCAAAACGAACAATAAACCACAGTGCAAACCTCTTAGCGGCTTGGGTTTTAACCAGCATACTGGCAAGGACAAACGAAAGAATGTTGAGCCACATGACAGGGTGCCCTAGTTGGTGGTATGCATCAATCTCCCGGGTAATTCCGGTTAGTACCATTGCAACTATAAGCATTAACGAGGTTAAATAATTTGGGATTGCCTCCGTTATCCAAAGAACTATTGATGCGGCAAAAATTGCCAACATGGCATAGTTAATCCTTGAAAATCCTGCACTTCCGAGTTCATTAAACCGTTTAAGCGCTGTTTTGCCTAGAAGTTCGGGGCTTATATTGTTTAAAAAGGATATGTCGGCAAAAAAATAGATGAGTATAAATGCAATAATAGCCAAGGGGCCACCTGCAATGGCCATGTATTTTTCAAAACCCGTTTTTTGCTTTTGGGGTAATTTCTCAACTCTGTAGTTGTTCATGTCAAGGATATCGAATCCTTTTTTTGTGTCAGCCATTGCTTTGCCTCGTTAAAGTGATTATTCAAAATTACGTAAACAATGGCAGCAAAAGAATATTTACTGCCATTGTTTGAATCTACCGCCTAATTTACCAACCTTTATATGGATTTTTCATCAACATTGAATTGTAGTAACGGGCATCGCCTGTCACTTCTTGTCCAATCCAGTTTGGAGTTTCAAAGGATTCTCCTTCTGAACTTAACTCAATTTCGGCAAGAATAAGCCCTTCGTTCTCGCCATAGAACTCATCAACCTCAAAGGTGTGCTTACCAACAGGAACAAGGAAACGAGTTTTATCAATCACACCTGGTTCGCAAATTTTTAGAAGTTCATAAACCTCGTCGACAGGAATTTCTTTTTCCCACTCATAACGACTTGCACCCGATTGGCTACCAATTCCTTTAATAGTGATAAATCCTTTATCGCCTTTTACTCTAACCCTTACAGTTCTTTCAGGAACTGACGAAAGGTATCCTTGAATAATTCTGGTTGATTTTGTTGCTAGCGACTTAAAATCGCCTTTAACCAGAAACTTACGTTCTATTTCTTGTGCCATGTCCTAAAGTGTTATTCGTTTGCCAAAGGTTTGTCAGTCATGCCAATTACACGCTTAATTGCCTGTAAGTAGTTTATATTTTCAACACCCTCAAGACCAATGTCTTTAATGGTTTTTTTGATGTCTTCAATTTCTGTGGATTCTGAGTTAATGGTCATAATCCTAGCACCATTAATCAACACAAAACCATACTCACAAATGGTATCGTTTACCATGTAGCCTAGTCGTTGTTTGTGAACACGAACTGCTGCTAGGCTAGAGTGGTGCTTAACAATGGCCATGAACTCATCGTAAGTGTATTCGTCCTTTTTAAGTAGTGGGGCATCAACCTGAAATGCAGGAAAAACTTCGTCCAACAACACTTTCTTGGAAATTGGAAACTCGGCTTTCATTAATGGGTTCCATTGCTCAAGACCATCAACTGTTTGAACATAGGTTTTGATATCCATTTTGCCATCGCGGATTTTGGTGTTGTTTATATCGTTGGTGCTGGAAACAATGTAAATCTCGTCAGAATGGCGCTCCCAAACTTTTTCTGGAACAGGAACCGATAACCGAGCCATACGTTTTGCTGCGTTATCGAAATTTTGACCGAATGATCGGAATTCGAACCTAGGTTTGGAGATTTCTCCAATTTTCATTTCATCTTTTGCCATTTGTTTAAATTTTAATTTTTATTCTGTGTAATGTGCTTCTTAAATCGCTTACTATCCATGCCGTACTATTCTGCCTGTCGATTGCAACTCCTTCGGCCTGCTCAACATCAATTGGCTGGCTGGCAATTAAGCCGCCACTCAATGTGCAGTGGTAGAGGGTTTTCGACTCGTCACTAACTATCCATAAGGTATCATCGGTGCTATCGTAATCAATTCCCGAGTAATCGTTTGCAAACGAAAGGGAGTACTGTATCCATAAGTTCGTTGAAATATGGTACGCTATTAATGCACCCGGGCTTTTCTCAACAAGAATGTATAGAATATCGCCATTCTTTGCTAAAC